>JALHSV010000079.1 GCA_022865525.1 Thermodesulfovibrionales bacterium | reverse complement strand
GCACGATTTTCAGGCGAAGATTTATCGTCCGCAGATTTTTCCTCATCTTGATTGAGGGCAGGAGAATAATTTTCTTTGCCGAAAAACCAGATGATATATCTATCCGCAGCAGCACCGCCAACAAACTTTCTGGCTATCCTTTCAATTGCAGCCTTGGGAAGGTTCTCATCTTTCAACTGAACGTAGAAGAAGAGGAGTTGAGAAAGCTCTCCCTTCATCAGGCAAACAGGCCGTATTTCCTTCTGGTTTGCAAGGGTGGGATGGTCGGATATCAGCCGCAGGACTTCCCCGCCAAACAAAGTTTGCTGCTCTGCATGAGGATGCACACTGTCCCACTTGACCGGCTGTCTTACGCCAAAACGTTCGATCAGCGCGGAGCAGAGTTCTTTATAGGGGAGACCGACTGCTCTGGTTACAACTTCTTTAATGGTCATTACGGGATGTCCGCTACCCAGAGGAGTCGCCTATGAAACTGCGATTTTTCGAGGGCATTAAGCAGTCTGCGATCTGCCGTCACCATCTTGCATGTTGTTTTTTCTGCAAGCGCTACATAAAGGCTGTCATAAAATGTCCTCTTTGTTAGACAGGCTATATCGAAGGCATTACGCATGAGAGATTTAGCGCTCCATACATGAAAAGGCACAGCTTCAAGAGCGTCCAGTATTGTTGCTGCCTTTTGCCGGGAATAATTATCTCTCGTTACCTGCTTCCATACAATATTGCTTATTTCAGAAAACAACAAATCAGGGACAATAAGCTCAATCTCAGGGGTCAGCAATCTTTCAGCATCTTCGCTGTAATCTTCCGGCAAGTACCACTTTATGACAACACTTGCATCAACAACAAACCTGTTCAACGCTCCCGGTCCTCTCGGATAAGTTCAGCGCTGTCTGAAAATCTCTTTTTCCCGAAGCCTTCCCTTATCTTCAAAGCTCTTTCCCTTGCTTCTTCCATAGTCATTTTTGCCGACTGTTCAAGGATGGACTTTGCCTCTCCCTGAAGCGACCTGTTATGCCGCTTTGCCTGTTTCTTTAACCGCTCAATCGTTTCAGTCTCAAGATTCCTGATTAATAGCTGGGGCATGATTGTCATCCTCCTTTCACCCTGTTATCATTATGATAGCAATATGATATCTCTCAGTCAACAGCAATCATTCACTATGCCAGCCGAACCATAAGGCAGGATCAGGAGATTCCTGCGGCAGTTCATTCTTTATTAGGTTGGCGGACAGGATTGCAAGGGTATCGAGAAGATCAATCGAAACTTGGTTATCGTATCTCTTGAGATAATTGCGGATTCTGTTATCCACTGCCAGATGTCTGGAAGTCAGCAGACTCTTCATCCTGTTTATGTTGTCAGTTGAATAACGCTCAGTGTTCTCCTGCAAAAGCTTGAGCAAATCCTCTTTGTAGCGTGCCAGCGATGTAGCGCCGCCTGCCTGCCTGACGCCCATAAATGATTCAAGGTCAACATCCATAATGGTGTCCTGATATGCCTTCTCTGCCTCAGTTGTTCACCTGGAATCACTCATTATCATATCGTAAAGCCTTGATGTTCATGATACGTGCTATAATTACCACCAGTACGTTTTCAGAATTGACGGCCGTGCAAATAATCCTTTAAAATCAATCATGCCGAAGTGGCGGAATTGGTAGACGCAAGGGACTTAAAATTCCTCGTCAGCAATGGCGTGCCGGTTCGAGTCCGGCCTTCGGCACCAATACTATCAATGACTTATAAGCTCATTTAGTATTTCTCTTTCATAATAACTCTATCCTATACCTCTCGTTCGCTCCTTGATCACGATTTCATGCCGCATGCACCCTACCCAGGAAGGATTGACTGTTTGCTCCATGATTATCAAAATAGCATTAAGAGAAAGTGCAATGTCCCGGAATTAGGTGCAACGAAGAAGCAGGGATGAGGAGAATTAAATGAAATGCCCGGTTTGTAAATGTGAATGGTCGGAAAAGGAAACATCAGTAAGGTATTCACGTAAGAAAGACGTGAAAAAAGTGATGAAGATTTTCGCACCCTGCGGGCATGGCTACGCATATCTTATAAGGCAGTATGATCTCATTTCAACTTTATGGTATTACGAACAAATCGACTTTATACGATAGTCTGTCTTTTTCAATCACGTCGTGCTCGACTCCGGGATGATAAAATAATTTAATCGATGCATTAGTAGCCGCAGCCTTTAGGCTGCGGCAATCAACGCAGGCTGAAATCTGCGGCTACAAAATTCCACCTTTTACTGAAGGATTACATACATTAGCATTTTATCATTGACAGAAAATACTATTTTATGATTTGCTTAATCAATCGGGGGAAGCAGTAAGTCTTCACATCTATCAGCAAAAAATGAAAATATTCATCCTTTTCATGATAACGATAATGTTTGTCGTCATGGTATGCGATCCTGCTCCTTGCATAGGGGATTTCAATCTGCCGATTCACGAGAAAATACAGTATGCAGTTGCTTCATGGTATGGCCATGCTTTCCACGGAAAACAAACAGCTTCAGGACAATTATTCGATATGCACGGTTTTACCTGCGCCCATAGAACTTACCCTTTCGGCACGTGGCTGAAGATCACGAACACGGTGAATAATAAAACGACGTTCTGTGTGGTAAATGACAGAGGTCCTTTTGAAGTAATCAGAGATCTGGATCTGTCATTTGCTGCAGCGAAAGTACTTGACATGATATCTCTGGGAATATGTGTCGTGCGGATTGAACATATGGGAATAGATACCACCACTATAAAAGCAATCAAAGATATTTTTCATGACCGGCCGTTCATGAAATCTCTGCAACAGAAATGAGGCTGAGTATAAAAAACGGTGGGTTATTTTCTGTAAATTATCCGCATCGAATTATCTCGGGATCACGATTCATAAAACATCCACTGTTTTTCCATCGTTTGATAATTCCTTAATTCCTCTTTCAGGCTTTCGATCTCCTCTTTCAGTTCGACTATTTCCAGTTCCCCGGTCAACGGTTGTTTCGATGAATTCTGAAGTTTTTTCACCATCAGGGTAAGTTCATCAACAAGAATGCGGTATCTCTGTTCCGACCGGTTCAATTGTCTCACCTTCATTGCGCGGGCGCATATCGGCAGCAGCATCTTAAATTCGAAGGGTTTTAACAGATAATCAAACGCTCCCGCTTTCATGGCATCAACTGCTGATTCAATCGAGCCGTGACCTGTCATAATAATTCCTATAAGATCAGGGTCGATTTCCCATGCGGCATTCAGTAATTCGATGCCGTCCATTTCCGGCATTACAAGGTCTGCGATGAGCAGATCGAAATTATGTGCTCTCATTAATTCCAATGCTTTTCTTGCCGATAGGGTTGCAACGACCACAAAGCCGTTTTCCTCAAGGAAATTGTGCAAAACGCCCACCATATCAATCTCGTCATCCACAATCAGGACGGAACCATTGCGCGCACCAGCAGTTCCTGTTGGCCTGCTCCTGCTGTTCTCCATATATCTCGGTAATTCCATAGGCTTATCGTATGTCATCTTCTTCCTCCTGTTGATACCCATTGTGCGGTTTTTCATTAGTACAGTCAATCCTACTGAAGTAGGGGTAACTCATTGTTATATTTCTGGAAAGAGAAGTTATATCTGTAATTCTTAATACTTTAGTTTGATACAGATATACAACCTATCATGACAGTTCATTACAACTTTTTGTTAATTGACAAAGAAGGAATTTTCATGTAAAAAATAACATAGGGAAAATTTCTTCTCTTCTTTTATCTCTTTTTTCTTAAATCACGCAAAGGATCAATCTTTTTTGCAAAGAGGTTTGTTCTTTGCACCCTGAGATGAAGAGAAAATTTTATCATGTAAAAAGGAGAATCGATGAGACCGGTGAGAATAAAAGATGAAAGAGCAGTTGAGCCTCTGATAGCTGCCCTGAAAGACGCAGACCCGCAAGTCAGACAGAATGCAGTAGAAGCCCTCGGGAAGATAAAAGATATACGCGCTATTGAGCCGCTTATCACGGCTCTGAAGGATAATGATTCGGACGTTCGGTGGAATGCCATCTGGGCGCTCGGAGAGATTGCGATACCTGCAATTGAGCCGCTTATCGCTTCGTTCAAAGATGAGGAAGCACGGGTGAGAGAAAGCGCGGTGTGGGCCTTAAGTGAGATAGGAGAGCCGGCTGTCGAACGACTTATTGATTCGTTGAAGCACGGGAATCCTCAGATACGATGGCATGCAGCAGAAACGCTCGGTGAAATAAAAGATGTACGGGCAATTGAACCGCTGATTGGAGCACTGAAGGATGAGGATTCCAGAGTGCGTGAGAATGCTGTTTTTTCCCTGAGGGAGATAGGATTGCAATCGATTGCTCCGCTCATTGCAGCTTTGAAGGATGAAGATGTGCGGATCAGGGAGCATGCTGTGTGGGCCCTCATGGAAATCGGCACGCCCGCAGTCGATCCGCTCGTCACTGCCCTGAAGTTTGGAGACATCCGGGTTCGGGAAAATGCCATACGTGCACTGGGTGAGATAAAGGATGCAATTTCTCTGGATGCGCTCATCAATGCTTTTAAAGATGAGAATACCCGTGTAAGAGAAAACGCTGTTGCAGCACTCTGGCGGATGGGTGAGCTTGCCGTTGACCCTTTAATCAGTGCGCTGAAACATGAAGATTTTAATATTCGGTATAAAGCTGCGGAAACGCTCGGGAAAATCAAGAATGCACGAGCTGTCGAACCCCTTATTGCTGCCCTCAGGGATGAGGATACACGGATGCGGGAAAATGCTGTCTGGGCACTCGGGAAAATAGGAACTCCTGCTGTCGAACCCCTCATTGCCAACCTCAAGGATGAGGACCCAAGGGTCCAGGAAAATGCTGTCTGGGCACTCGGGAAAATAGGAACTCCTGCTGTCGAACCCCTCATTGCCAACCTCAAGGATGAGGACCATCGCGTCAGAGAACATGTCATTGAGATACTTGGAAAAATCAAAGACGCAAGAGCAATTGAACCGCTCATTACATCCCTCAGAGATGAGGACTCGCGTGTCCGGGAAAATGCTGTCTGGGCACTCGGGAAAATCGGCTCTTCAGCTGTTGAACTGCTGATCACGTCTCTAAAAGACAATAATATTTATTTTCGTATCAATGTTGTAGCAGCCCTTGGAAAGATAAAAGACACGCGGGCAATAGAGCCGCTGATAGCAGCCCTTCATGATGAAGATTCACGGGTACGGAAAAATGTCGCTTGGGCACTTGGGGAGATATCCGCACCATACAGTTCATAGGGATCCGCCGAAACTTTATTTATTTTTCCATCCCTTTTTTAGGAAAGAGATGATCAGCGCAATTGCAATGACAACGACGATAAATTTCCAGAGGAGGGCGCCGAGCGATCCGATTGTTCTCAATCCGATCTGGGTAACAGTTTTCCCGAAGATCAAAATGAGAATAATGGCTCCTGCCAACAGGGCAATTTTTTGATACTTGTTCATATCTGATATCTCACGGTTGTGTTTCGGAGTGACTTATTGAAAATGCCGATATCCACCAACTGATAAAGGCCTCTCCTTACCCGATGCATTTACGATAACCCTTTGAGATTCTGTAATTTCGCCGATACATGTTGCGCTGACCCTTTTTCCCTGCCTGGCAGTAAAGAGCAACTCATAATCTTCACCACCGGTCAGCGCCAATGTTAGGGGGTCGATGCCAAGACACTCAGCCGCCTTCTTCATTTCGATTGACACTGGTATTTTTTCCTCATAAATCTTTGCACCGGTACTGCCTTCATTGCAGAGCCTTGTTAAATCGATCAGAAGGCCATCGCTGATATCGATCATCGCAGTGGCATCACGGATAAATTTTTGCGGATTTCTTGCCTCGGGCATAAGATGTCTTCTCACCAGCGGTTCAACGATTTTCCATGATAAGCCTGACCGGGCAGGCCCGCCATGCATTGCCCCGAGTTTTTTACAAAATGAATGCATGCTGCCCCGGGCATTTTTTTTATTGAGGGATACAGTTCTTTTCATCTTCTTCAATACATGAAGGCCACATGCCGAATCACCAAGACTGCCCGTTACGTAAATCCTGTCGCCGACATGTGCACCTGACCGTAGTATGTATTTCCCCGCATACCCGATAAGGGTTGCAGACAGAGAGATACCGTCTTGTGTGGAGGACAGATCACCTCCGACAAGAACGGCATGATAAAGAGTCATCGCGTCCTTCACACCGTTCATGAGCATATGAACAAATTCTGCGGGAGTATTTTTGTGTAATGCAATAGTGAGGAGCACATGACGAGGGATTCCTCCCATTGCATAGATATCGCTTACATTGACCGAAATGAGCTTGAACCCGAGCTGATACGCCGTGATGAACCGAAGGTCGAAGTGTACTCCCTCGACCATCATATCCGTAGTTAATAGGAGGTACTTTTCCCTTGGTTTGATGACGGCTGCATCATCACCAATGCCGACCGTGACATCCCTCAATTTCTGAGAAAACTGCTTCCTTATGTCATCTATGAGGGAGATCTCACCAATCTGTGAAATTGTCGGAGATGTCATCAGGTTTTTTTGAAGAATCTACTATCTTTTCTTCCCTGATGACCGTTTATTGTTCGGCGTCTTTTGTATCTTTTTCCTCTTGGGTTTCTTCAGGGCAACCTTCAGTACATCATCCATTGTTTCAGCGAAAACAAATTCCATATCTTTCTTGATGTATTTTGGAATATCCTCGAGATCCTTCTTGTTCCTTTTCGGAATAATGACTGTTTTGATGTTCATTCTTTTTGCCGCAAGGGTCTTTTCCTTCAATCCCCCTATCGGCAAAACCCGCCCTCTCAGCGTAACCTCGCCTGTCATTGCAACACCCTTACTGACCGGCATGCCGGTCAGCGCAGAGGCAATGGCTGTTGCCATGGTAATGCCTGCTGAAGGACCGTCCTTCGGTATCGCACCGGCAGGGACGTGGATATGGAGGTCAGCTTTCGAGAAAATCTCATCGTTTATATCGAGCTTCTTTGCTTTTGACCGCACATAACTGAGTGCAGCCTGGGCTGATTCCTTCATGACATCTCCGAGCTGTCCTGTGAGCGTGAGACTGCCCTTCCCTTTCATTGTTGTTGCTTCAATGTAGATGATATCGCCTCCTGACTCAGTCCACGCAAGGCCTGTGGCAACCCCGATCTCGTCTTTCTCCATTTCTTCCTCCGGGAGGAATTTCGGCACACCAAGATATTTGTGGATATTTTGTACAGTGATGACAAAAAATCTGTCTATTCCCTCGGCAATTTTTTTTGCAACTTTTCTGCAGAGGTGGGCAATCTCTCTCTCCAGGTTTCTGACACCTGCCTCCCTTGTATACTGGGAGATGAGGTTGAGAAGCCCGGGGTCTGTTATTTTGAGCACTTTACTGCTGATTCCGTGCTCCTCAAGCTGTTTTGGTATGAGGTAATTCCTCGCGATGCCGCGCTTTTCCTCAGTTGTGTAGCCGGATAAATAGATGATCTCCATTCTGTCTCTGAGAGGCCCCGGTATTGTGTCCACAAGATTTCCAGTCGTAATAAACATGACCTTTGAGAGATCAAAAGGGACTGCAAGATAGTGATCTGCAAAGGAAAAGTTCTGCTCGGGATCAAGAACTTCAAGGAGGGCCGATGACGGGTCTCCCCTGAAATCCATTCCGACCTTGTCAATTTCGTCAAGCATGAAAACAGGGTTATTCGTCCCTGCTGTTTTAATCCCCTGAATAATTCTGCCCGGCAGAGCACCGACGTAGGTTCTCCGGTGCCCCCGTATTTCTGCCTCGTCCCTGACACCTCCAAGCGACATCCTGACAAATTCCCTGCCGAGTGCACGCGCTATGGATTTGCCGAGTGATGTCTTTCCCACGCCCGGAGGACCGATGAAACAGATGATGGGGCCTTTCATCTTTTCTTTCAATTTTCTGACACTCAAGTACTCCAGGATACGCTCTTTTACCTTTTCGAGATCGTAATGATCTTCATTCAGCACTTTATCCGCTGATTTGATATCAAGGTTATCAGTTGTCGACTTGGACCACGGCAACTCAACCAGCCAGTCCAGGTAAGTCCTTACAGTCGATGCCTCAGCGCTGTCCGGGTGCATCTTTTCAAGGCGTTTGAGCTGCTTCTCAGCCTCTTTCATTACTTTCTCGGGCATTTTTGCCTCTTCTATCTTGTTCTTGAACTCCTTGACCTCTTCAGCCCTTTCGTCAATGTCACCCAGTTCCTTCTGTATTGCCTTCAGCTGTTCCCTGAGGAAATATTCGCGTTGGGTCTTGTCTATCTCTCCCCGTGCCTCGGACTGGATTTTCTGCTGGACGGTGAGGAGTTCGATTTCCCGCGTCAATATTTCGCCAACCCTTTTCAATCTCTGCACAGGGTCTATCATCTCCAGAATCTCCTGGGACTGATCTGTTTTCAAACCGATGTTCGAGGCCACAAGGTCTGCAAGCCTCCCCGGGTCCTCAATATTTTCAATGACCCCCATAATGTCGGGAAGTACGGATTTGCCTAAGGAACCCACCTTCTCAAGCTGACCTTTGACGTTACGCAACAGTGCTTCATCTTCTATGGTAAGCTTCTCGTATTTCTGCTCATCTACCTTCTCGATGTACGCGGTAAAAAAAGGTTCTGTCTGGGAATAATTCAATGCCCTTGCCTTAGACAATCCCTGTACAAGAATCTTGACCCTTCCGTCAGGAAGCTTGAGCATCCGCATAACGAGCACAACCGTACCTATCGAGAAGAGATCTTCAGGGCTCGGATTTTCGATAGTGAGATCCTTCTGTGTGAGGAGGAGAACCATCCTGTTTGTGTTCAGCGAATGTTCAATAGCCTTAATCGACATCTCCCTCCCGACAAAAAGGGGCAGGATCATGTAAGGGAAAACAACGATATCCCGGACGGGTAGTACCGGCACACTGTCAGGTATCTCTATCTCTTTATCAACCTTCTGTTCTGCATCAATCACATTGACCATTTTTACTCCTCTATGTATGTTTTAATCGCGCTGCAATGTCTAAAAGATATTCTTTGAACTGCACGGAGACCTGCGGATTCTTCAGGGCAAAATCTACGGTTGCCTTCAGGTATCCTATCTTATCCCCTGCATCGTATCTTTTGCCGGTGAAAAGGTATCCATATATCGGCCGTTTTTTCAACAGACCGGAAAGCGCATCTGTCAGCTGAATCTCTCCGCCCTTGCCCGGCTCGACATCCTCAAGTACCGGAAAAATGTCTGCAGTAAGGATGTATCTTCCGATAATTGCCATATCTGACGGTGCATGAGAAGGAGAGGGTTTTTCAACAAGACCGTTAATCCTGTATACATTGTCCCTCAGTTTTTCCCCGTTGACCACCCCATATTTGTGCACCTCTGAAAGAGGGACCTTTTCGAGCGCAAGGATAGGTGAAGTTAGCTCCTTGTAGAGATCGATCATATCCCTGAGCAGATGATCCCCCGGTTCGATGATGTCATCACTCAGGAGCACGGCAAAAGGCTCTTCCTTCACGAAAGGTCCGGCACAGGAAAGTGCATGTCCAAGTCCCAGGGCTTCCCGCTGCCTGATATACGCAAAGTTGAGCTGGTTGAGCCGGCTTATCTCTTCAAGCAGTATTTTTTTACCGGACTTTTTCAGGCTTTCCTCGAGCTTAAAGGCTGAATCAAAATGGTCTTCTATAGCCCTCTTATGCTTTCCGGTAATGATAATAAATTCCTCTATGCCGCATGCTTGCGCCTCTTCAATGGCATACTGAATCATAGGTTTATCGACGATTGGCAGCATTTCTTTGGGAGATGCCTTGGTTGCGGGGAGGAATCTCGTGCCAAGCCCTCCAGCAGGCAATATCGCTTTTCTGATAATCCTTGTCACCGTATGATTAGTATTACATTAACACCCCTCATAATTCAAGGAATCCCACCGGCATGCCGGGTTCGCTCAGTGCTCTCAATACCCGGGAAATCAACGGAGAAAAAACGTTCTCTGTGCGGTGTTTTACCTTGACAATACTGAAATTTTTCCATTATAGTTTTACCACTCTTCCTCAAGAGAGAATGTCTTCCTTTTTTGGGAAGGTTCTTGCGAAAAAAGCTTTGCAAATATTGGATTCAGAGTGGCATAGGATTTGATGTATACCTGCGATGCAGGTTATTTTTTTGAAAGGAGGTGAAAACAAGTGAAAATCACGACCATTATTCTCAGTATTTTTGTAGCAATCGCATTCGTTGGAACTGCTCTGGCAGTCGGACCTGGGAAAACAGTTGAGTATGCCGGCGGGGATGCCGGGAAGGTTATCTTCAATGGAGATACACACGGTGCCAAACAAGGCATGAAGTGTAATGACTGTCATCCGAAAACCTTCGGCATGAAAAAGGGCGCATTCAAGATGAACAAGGAAGGCCATGGGAAGGCTGAATATTGCGGGATGTGCCATGACGGTAAAAAGGCTTTCTCACAGTCGACAGAGGCTGATTGTGGAAAGTGCCACATAAAGGCTGCTGCAGAGCCGGAGAAAAAACCGGAAGCGGCACCGGAAATAAAACCGGAAGTAAAACCCGAAGCAGCTCCTGAAATGAAAAAAGAAGAAGCAGCTCCCGCTGCTGTTGAACAGAAAAAGTAAGATTCAGGGGGTAGAGGAGCTTTCCAATACCCCCTCTTTTATTTAACTTTCGTCAACCACGAATCGTACTTCTTATTTTTTCCCTTCACAATATCAAAAAATATCGATTGGATTTTCCTGGTAATTGGTCCCGGTCTTCCTGTGCCGATAATCCTTCCGTCGAGCTCCCGAACCGGGGTAACCTCGGCAGCAGTCCCCGTAAAAAAAGCCTCATCCGCAATATACATTTCATCCCGGGTAAACCGTTCTTCGACTACCCGTATCTTCTGATCCGCCGCAATTTTCATGATGCTGTTTCGTGTTATTCCTTCAAGGATAGAGGTTAGCGGGGTCGTTTTCAGCATACCATTTCTCACCATAAAGATATTTTCACCGCTTCCCTCAGAAACATACCCTTCGGTGTCGAGTAAAAGGGCTTCATCATATCCGCATGTGATGGCTTCTTTTTTCGCAAGCTGTGAATTTACGTAATAGCCGGAGACCTTTCCTCTTGTCATATTCGCATTCACATGGTTTCTGATAAATGACGATGTCTTTACCTTAATTCCTTCCCTGAGCCCCGTATCACCAAGATATGCCCCCCATGACCAAACTGCGATGGATACATTCACCGGGTTCTCTTTCGGGTAGAGGCCCATCGCACCATACCCGATGTAAACGAGCGGCCGAATGTAGCATTCCTTTATTTTGTTGACTTTGACTGTACCGATAATGGCATCCCTGATCTCTTTCTTTGTGTATGGCATGTCCAGAAGGAAAATATGCGCTGACCTGAACAGCCTGTCGATATGTTCATCAAGCCTGAAGATAGCCGGACCGCTCCGCGTCTCGTAGCACCGGATTCCCTCGAAAACTCCGAGGCCATAGTGCAGGGTGTGGGTAAGGACGTGAATGGTTGCCTTGTCCCAGTCAACAAACATTCCATCCATCCAGATCTTTTCGGTCTTCGGTATCATGAGGTACTATTTATACCAATATCAGGGCGTGCTTGTCAATTACATCCTAATGAGCTGTGGTACAATGCCTCTGGACAACTAAATGGACCAAAAAGATTACTATAAGATTCTCGGTGTAAGTGCGGATGCGTCTGCTGACGAGATTAAGAAGACTTACCGGAAGTTGGCATTTCAATATCATCCGGACAGAAACCCTGG
>JALHSV010000577.1 GCA_022865525.1 Thermodesulfovibrionales bacterium | reverse complement strand
GTGACTATTTCATCCGCACTGTCGATGATGGTCAATATGGCAAGAGAGAGCGGTATGACTAAGACCAGAAGCAATATGACGGTTATCACTGCCACCGCAAGACCGCGTCTATGCCATAGCATTGCCTGTAGTTTCAGCAGAAGCGGCCACGTTGCCACAACGATGATGGTTGCCCAGATAAAAGCGGTGAGGAACGGCTTAAATATCCAGAAGCTCGCAGCAATAAGTGCGCCTATGAACAGAACTGATAGGGTTATACGGGTAACATCCCGTGAAGTTGATACATTATTATTCGTCATTGGTTTCCTCCCTTCACTATATCCTCATATCCTCTCAATCATGGGACTGAACGGAGTATAAGTGAGTCATTATTGTTTCAATTCCGACTTATTTATTTAATCAGTCCGTCATTGGACATTTTGTTCACCATAACCTGAATGAACGATTTTATCAGTTCCTGGTCTGAAGCCAACACGATTGTTTCGGATTGGGAAGACCAGATCAGGTTCTCGGTTTTCAGATCGTAGAGGTTTGTCTCGACGATCACATACTCATCATCAACAACGTAACCGGGTGTCGCTGCATAGCCATAATAACTGCCCCAGCGATGGTATGGACCCGGCACTGCATACGCCTGACCGGGAACATATGCCCGTTCTGTCTTTCTTCCGACAGGTCGTGCCACAAGAACGGTATCAGCACCGAGTTCTCTCGCTTTAGCCGCAATGGAGTCTTTGTCTATTATTGCATCTTTCTGAAAAACGCTATAACCTGCCACTGCACCTGTGCTGTGCATCTTTAACTGGCGCACGAATTCATCCTCGAACACCCTCCTGTTGGTATCCTTTGAAGCAACTCCGATGACAAAAACTTTGTTGATCTTGCCCTGATATGCAGGGTCTTTCCATACACTCGTCGTTGAAGTTGTTGCACATGAACTCATCGCAAAAAGTACAATAATCAGCGACACTGCCAATAGGTTTGTTAAATTTTTCATGGTAAGCTCTACCCCTCCCTTTCTGTACCGCCCATTGATATGCACGGTTCTGAGTTACGGTTATTCGTTCCCTCTCCCCTTTTTCATAATATGAGGGAATATTTCATCTGACAACTCCAGCTCTGATGCAAAAAAATATCACAGGATACCATTAGTTTACAAGGTTTACTAAGGAATTAGAATGGCACATGTAATATCTGGCGTTACTTAATGAATTACTGATGTATAATAAAAACACTTTACTCGAAGAAAGAGGTAATTGAGCCATGAAAAAGATTGGAATGAAAAAGTTCGTTGTAGTTGTTTTATTTGTTTTGGCATTGACGTATCTGTTATTGCTTATCCCCGAGCGCGAACCATCTTTATCATTCTCTGATTCCGTTTCTCAAACAAAACAACCCTTTGTATGGAATCAGGATTTTTACTGGCAGGCGCTGGAAGAGAAATACAGACAGATACAGCAGTCCGGTTGTACGGATATTCAGAATCAGATCGCAACCGAACTCATCAAAACAGCCAGCCTCCTCCTTCAGATATCCCAGAAGAAACTCGGTCCGGATGCCCCTGATTTTGCAGATCTTGAGAAAAGAATGTTTGAAGCCGGTCCGCTCGTAAGCGGGTGCAATGTCTTTATTCCGGAATATATCCGGTTTGTAACCGATATGCGGGGTGTTGTCAAACGGCAGTCGGAGCATTGGGACATGAATTCAGAT
>JALHSV010000078.1 GCA_022865525.1 Thermodesulfovibrionales bacterium | reverse complement strand
GCCTTCAATTTCTCAAGTCTTGCAGGCATGTTCACGGCAGGGAAAACAGGGCTTAGGGCTGCCATGCACCATGCTCCGAGAGTTGATGATGGGAAAGAACGGTATGTGTATTATGTCATTCCCCATACGGCAATCAGTGAGGAGGGAAAGACCGGCTTCTGCAAACGGAGGGGGATAAAGGAAGACTCAAGTGCCTGCGGGGCCCTCTGTCTCTTCCTGAGTGAACTCCACCAGGGCAAGCTTCATATCAAGCTCGACGAAGAAGATATTGAAGAGAGTCTCATTAAGAGAAGGCTCCTGAAGGAAATCCCCTACGGTCATATCCCTGACCTTATCGAGCTGACAAAGATTACCCGCAAGGTAATTCAGGAAGACCTTGAGCACGCTATTGAAAAAGTGATAGACACAACAAAGAGTGATTATGCCCTGTTTTCAGGAATACAGATCCACGCACCCGATGCCAATTACATCTGGCCTGCGGATTCGTATGTGGTAGTAGACGGCAAAAAACAAGAGTTGAAGATCGATTGAAATAAATTGGAGGATTTATGAAAGCTAAGGATTTAATGATCCCGTTGCAGGAATATTTAAAACCTGACAATACCCTGAAAGAAGCGGCAAACCTGCTCAGAATAGCACAGAGAGGTGAGGAGAAGATTGGCGTGAAGGCGTTGCCGGTGCTCGATACATCGGGGAATCTGGCAGGAATACTCTCCATAGGCGACATCCTCAGGGCAGTCCACCCAGCCTATATGGATTTAATGAACCTCGGCAGCTTTGCATGGGATGGTATGGTCGAGACATTCGCACAGAAGGCTGCAGGGAAAAAGGTCAGGGATCTTATGACCCCAAAGGTAATTACCGTAAAAGAGGAAGCAACGCTGATGGAATGTGTTGACCATATGCTGAAAAAAAATGTGAAGAGGGTTCCTGTACTGAATAATGAAAACAGGGTTACGGGGATGCTCTACGAAAGGGATGTGTTTTACGAGATTACGAAATCGATCATAAATGAAAATACCGGAGGTGAGAAATGACACAGGAGGCTGCGGCTGCCACAACCCAGGTTGTTATGGGGTATTCATTCTGGATAGCAACGGGGATCTTCCTTATCGCCTACGCTTTCATCGTCTCGGAAAAGATACACAAGACAGTCATTGCAATTTTTGGCGCCGGGTTGATGCTCGTCCTGAAAATTCTTGAACAGCACGAAGCGTTTCATGTAGAGGAGTTAGGTATTGACTGGAACGTCATATTCCTTCTCATCTCGATGATGGTAATCATCAACCTGATGAGACCGACAGGTGTTTTTGAGTATATAGCAATAAAGAGCGCTAAGTGGGGCAAAGGTGAACCGTTCAGGATTATGGCAATATTTGCAATCGTTACAGCGGTACTCAGTGCTTTTCTCGATAATGTCACAACGGTGCTTTTAATCGTACCCGTCACAATTCTTATAGCGGACGCCCTTCAGGTAGATGCCATACCCTATCTCATTTCATGCGCCCTTGCATCTAACATAGGCGGTACGGCAACCCTTATCGGCGATCCGCCGAATATTATGATAGCCTCAAAGGCTCAGCTAAATTTTATGGATTTCATATATCATCTGTCACCGGTCATCATCATTACCATGGTTTTCTATGTCTTTGCAATAAAACTTATTTGGGGCAAGAAGCTCAAGACCAAAGAAGAGCTGAAACAGAGGATAATGGCGATGAATGAAAATGAAGCGATCAAAGACCCGGTGATGCTTAAGAAATCTCTTTTCGTTCTCGCAATGGTATTGACGGGATTCGTCTTCCACGGCGCACTCCACTTTCAGCCGGCAACGGTTGCGTTATTTGGCGCCGGTCTTCTGCTCCTTCTTTCCAAAACCCATGAACCCCATCATATCCTTGCAGACGTTGAATGGCCAACGATTTTTTTCTTTATGGGATTATTCATAATCATTGGCGGGGTCGTAAAAGTCGGACTTATAAAATGGATGTCAGTTCAGGTTCTTGCGATTACCCAGGGAAATATGTTTGCCACATCAATGGTAGTGATGTGGTTTTCTGCATTTGCATCTGCGTTTATCGATAATATCCCTTATGTCGCAACCATGAACCCGCTGATTGTGGACATGGCAAAGCAGCTCTGGCCGGACCTCTCGGGATTAAGCCTGCTGCATCATGCAGATTTGATGCCTGTTTGGTGGTCGCTGGCACTCGGTGCCTGCCTTGGTGGTAACGGAACAGCGATTGGCGCTTCTGCGAATGTTATTGTCGTCGGT
>JALHSV010000576.1 GCA_022865525.1 Thermodesulfovibrionales bacterium | reverse complement strand
CGCTGAGGGCTACATGGAATATTTTCGAACTCGGAAAATTCTATAACTACCGTTCAGCAGAAGTCGAAAAAAATGTGTCTGTCGAGAACCTGAATGATATCAAGAGAAAAATTGTGCTTGATGTCCGGAAGACCTTTGAAGATTTTATGACTTCATGGAACAAGCTGAAGGTTGCCAAAACGCAGCTGAAGCAGGCAGAACATAACTATTCGCAGGCTTTTGGAGAATACAAAGTGGGGAAAGCAGATATCCTTTCGCTTGTACAGGCAGAGAGCCTTCTTGCAGACTCACGGGAACAGGTTGTGTTATCACAATTAAGCCTCATGCTTTCCAAGGCACTTATTGAGCGGGTTGCCGGAATCGGGAAGCTGGAATTGCTCAGCGAATAACATAAGGAATCAGAGTGAAGAAAGCTATCATTATAGTAATTGCAGTTGTGCTCGTTGCCGGAGGTATGCTGCTCTACCGGGGCTTAACGAAATCGACAACGAAAGTCCTCGAGACAGCCAAGGTGACGAAAGGAAGCATACGCGGTGTTATTGTCGAAACCGGGATTATCAAACCGCAGGTGGGCGCAGTCGTCAAAATCGGTGCGAGGGCTACCGGTGCCATTGTGAAGATGAATGTAAAAATTGGTGACAGAGTTACAAACGGCCAGCTTATTGCCCTGATAGACGACAGGGAGATTCAGAAGGCGATCGAACAGCAAAAGGCTTCACTGAGTTCTGCACAAAAGACGCTGACACAGGTCGAACAAACCTATCCGGAACGGATCAAGGAAGCAAAGGCCAATTATGAATACGCCAGGATTACGTTTGAACGGGAAACCGAGCTTTTGAAGCATGAATACACGACAAAAGATGCAGTCGACAGGGCACGAAGCCAGTTTGAAGCAGCAGAGGCGAATTGGAAAAAACTCCAAAGTGAATATGGAACCCAGACCGAGATTGCAAAGGCAAATATCGAAGATGTCTCTGCCCAGCTCAGGCAGCAGGAAACGAGGTTGACCTATACGAGAATCTATTCCCCGATTGATGGCATCATATCTGATGTTACCGCGCAGGAAGGTGAAACAATCGTTGCAGGCCTTCAGGTTGCAAATCTTGTAACTGTGCTTGATCCCGCACGCCTGGAGATGTGGATTTATGTTGACGAGACGGACATAGGGAAAGTCAAAATAGGACAGCAGGTTGAGTATTATGTTGACACCTTTCAGGACAAGCTCTTTCACGGAACTATCGAGAAGATTTACCCTCAGCCGGTCGTGAAGGAAAACATTGTGTATTATCTTGCGATCGTACGGGTATCAAAAGAAGACAGCAGTTTCCTCAAACCGGAAATGACCACACACATTAAAATAATCTTTTCGGAACAGCAGAATATTCTGATCGCCCCAAACGCTTCAATAAAATTCGAAAAAAGAAAGCAGGTCGTCTACAAAGTCACCGGGCCGGATAAAGTCCAGCAAATGGAAGTCAGGACGGGCATCCGTGGAGAGGATAATACAGAAATTATTTCAGGCGTTTCAGAAGGAGATATGCTTGCAACAAAATTAATCCTTCCTGTCTCTTCAAAGCCGGAAAATCAATAAATTCAAAGTGCCACACATGCCATTATGCGTCCTTGAAGATATCAGAAAAAGTTACAAAATGGGCGATGCCGATATCGAGGTGCTGAGGGGTATTGATCTTCAGGTCGAAAAGGGCGAGTTCCTGGCGATCATGGGTACTTCCGGATCAGGCAAAACAACACTCATGAACATCATCGGGTGCCTCGATGTGCCGACCTCCGGGCGATACCTACTTGCTGATAAAGAAGTTTCCCGTCTCTCAGATGATGAATTGTCATTGATAAGAAATGAACATATCGGTTTCGTATTTCAGAACTTTTATCTTCTTCCTTACGCAACAGTCCTGGAAAATGTTCTTCTCCCGTCCCTCTACGTGGAAAAACGCAGGGATAACTTCGAAAAGAAGGCGGTAGAGCTCCTCCAGACCGTCGGACTCAAGGAACGCATGAAATTCAAGCCTCCCCAGCTATCAGGCGGTGAGCAGCAGCGGGTAGCCATTGCGCGTGCATTGATTAACGAACCGGATTTGCTCCTCACTGATGAACCGACAGGCCAGCTCGACAGTAAAACTGCCGTTGAGATCATGGGGCTGCTTGTTGAGATGAATAAGAACGGGAAGACGGTCATCGTCATAACGCATGATCCAAACATCGCTGCGTATGCGGGAAGGACAGTGAGAATTAGCGATGGAGTGATTATTCAATGAGCATTCAATATCTATGGACAGGATTCTCAGAATAACATCCCAGTCAGTGCGCGCCATTAGGGCTTTCAAGCTGAGGACAATCTTTTGCCTGATCAGCGTTGCCCTCGGTATCGCCTCTATCACCGTGATTGTTGCGGCAACAGAAGGGGCCTATCAGAAGGCATTCGAGATCGTGGGGCGCTTTGGCCCTGATGCATTGCTCGTATTCGGCGGTGGTGAGGAGGCGAGAGCAACAGG
>JALHSV010000077.1 GCA_022865525.1 Thermodesulfovibrionales bacterium | reverse complement strand
GAAATGTCCGTTCTATCACATCCCAACGTATGACAATGTCCATGTGAGTTTATAATATTGGAATGAAACATCATGCTATTACATCCATCACCATTTATATATCGAACATGAGGCAGAATAATAGATCTGCCCATGCGATATGCGTTCATATTCTCTTTACTCTTGTATGTGCATTTACTTATATGAAGTGGCAAAAAAGTCCTTTCTCACAGATGAAAACAAAATAAAATGTTTGCTAATTGGGGAGACCGCTAAAAGGATAGCGATTTATATATATTGTACGGCAACTTCATATACAATATCTGAGTGGTCGGTGGAGGAATCTGTGCCTGTGCAGCTAAGTGCTCCTTTTACCTCCACTCTGCGGTTTTTGATCATAGTGGTTATAACCTGGGTTAGATCAAATCCTCCATCAACACAGTCTTTTCTTAAGCAATTCACTATGAAAAAAGCATAGCTGCTGGGAGTGAAATTAAAGGTCCGGAGTATCGATCTTGCTCCCTTCTGGGTATATGTCATATTCATGACGATGTTTGCAACCTCAGGGAAGTGTGTAGCTACAGAGCCTGCTTCACGTTTCTGCTGCATAATATCCTGCATCCTCTCCATCCTTGCTGCATGCTTACTGTTATTCATGTTCCCCCCGATGACTCTCAAAGGAGAAGGCTCCCTCCAGCGGAAGGAGCCTTGACCAGTTAATTAGAGTTTGACTACATTGATCGCTTTGGGGCCTTTCGGGCCTTGTTCAGTATCAAAGCTGACATTGTCACCTTCGGCAAGGCTTTTGAATCCGCTGCCCTGGATGGACGTATGGTGTACAAAGACATCACTGCTGTCTGCAGCAGTAATGAAACCAAAACCTTTGCTATCATTGAACCACTTAACAGTTCCTTGTGTCATTTTGTTTACCTCCTTATCTATAAACTAAAATCTCAGAAGGACTCAATAAAAAAGGCCCCAAAGCTAAAAGTCTTTGTGGCCTTCTTTGAACGCAAAAACCTCTAAAATCTTGTTTATACAGTATCATGTCCTTAAGCAATTAGTCAAGGTAATTCAAGCATGACAGCACATCCGTGGAACTGGCTAATGAATCCTCGAACCCTTGAATCCTTTTTCGTTTATAAGCTATCATGCACTGTATGAAAATTCGTAAAAAACCGAGACCGGACTGGGATGAATATTTCATCGGCATTGCAAAGGCGGTTGCAGCGCGGGCTACATGCCTGAGAAGAAAGTATGGAGCCGTTATTACAAAAGACAACATCATTGTGAGTACGGGGTATAACGGAGCACCGGCGGGGATGAAGGACTGTCTTGAGGTCGGAAAATGTACGAGGAAGGAATTACAAATACCCCACGGTGAGAGATACGAACTCTGCCATAGTGTTCACGCCGAGGCAAATGCGATTATCCGTGCATCTGTTGATGAACTGTGGGGAGCGACTATCTATATAGCGGGAAGCGACCTCGCCTGCAGTGAATGTTTATCAGAACCGTGCATGATGTGCAAGAGAATGATACTGAATTCGAGGATTGTAAAGGTTGTTTATTCAGACGGCAAGAACGGGTTTAAGGTTATCGACCCGAAAAAGTGGCTAAAGAAAAGGGTTTAGATAGAATCATGCAGATATTTTGATTTAAGGAGGATACATTTTGAAAACAGTTCTCGTAACAGGATGTGCCGGTTTCATCGGATGTAAAGTATCTGAAAAGCTGCTTGAAGAGAATATTGGCGTAGTCGGCGTAGACAATATGAATGACTACTATGACATGAAACTGAAGTTATGGAGACTTGATCAGTTAAAAAAGAATAATCAATTTGTTTTTCATCAGCGTGATATCGGCAATTTTCAGGAAGTAAAAACAATATTCGCAAATCATCAATTGGATGCGGTTATCAACCTCGCAGCACGGGCCGGGGTCAGGGCATCGGTTGAGGACCCATGGGCTTATCTCGACACGAATACAAAAGGCACACTGAATCTGCTTGAATGCTGCAAGGAATTCGATGTGAAAAAATTTGTTCTTGCGTCAACGTCCAGTCTCTATGGCTTCAATGAGATGCCTTCCAGGGAGACGGACAGAACAGATACTCCATTGGCCCCCTATTCAGCCACAAAAAAGGGAGCTGAAGTTTTCTGCTTCAGTTATCATTATCTTTTTGGCCTCGACATAAGCATACCAAGATATTTCACTGTCTATGGACCCGCGGGACGACCTGACATGAGTATTTTTATCTTCATAAAGAATATCGATAACGGTCTTCCTATCACGGTATTTGGTGATGGCAAGCAAAAGAGGGACTTCTCCTTCATTGATGATATCGCAGACGGCACATTAAAATGCCTTCAGCCTTTCGGATATGAGATATTCAACCTCGGGAATGATAACTCGGTCGAACTGATGTATGTAATCAATTTAATAGAGGATGCACTCGGCAAGAAAGCTCTGATCAAGTTTTCTCCCCGTCACCCTGCTGATGTTGTCGCTACATGGGCAGATATCGAAAAATCAAAGGCAAAGTTAAGCTGGTATCCGAAGACAACCATCGAAGATGGAATCAAAAAGACCGTTCAATGGTATTTCGAAAACAGAGATTTCGTGAAGAGTCTGAGGAACCCGTCCTAATTTCTCTCATCCTGTAAGAGCCGGCATCTCCTGCCTGACTTACTCCCATGGGTCGTTATTTGTGCTATCATGTATTTCTTATGGAAAAAAGACTACAAAAGATTCTCTCAGAGATAGGGATTGCTTCAAGAAGGAGAGCAGAGGAATTGATTATTGAGGGACGGGTGACTGTCAACGGCAGGATCGCAATACTTGGGATGAAGGCTGATCCTGACAGGGACCACATAAAATTCGACGGAAAACTCATCGCCAGACCTGAACCGAAGGTTTATATTATT
>JALHSV010000575.1 GCA_022865525.1 Thermodesulfovibrionales bacterium | reverse complement strand
TCACCATTCCAGTTCCCTTTTCATCAGCCTCTCATACATACCCCTGGGGATGAATGACTGCTGATGAACTTCATGACTGTAGTACTTTGCCTTGATTTTCCCCTTATTGCGAATCTCACGGGGAGACTCTCCTTTCGACGCCACAGCAAAAGCCCACCAGTTGCCCGGGTATGTCGCAATGGCGGCGGTATAGAGATCGACCAGCGGAAAGACGTTTTTCAGTGCTTCCTGGATTTCGATAACCATATCCTTGTGAAAGTGAAGCGACTCTGTATGGGTGACGAACAGACCAGGATCTGTAAGGCAATTCTTGACTGACGTGAAGAATTCCGGGGTAAAAAGACTTCGCGCAAAGCCGATGATATCTGTAGAATCGATAATAACAGCATCTATGTCGGCAGCCTTTCGCTTTGCGACAAAATCTGCACCATCCATAATCTTGATTTCGACACGGGGGTCATCTACTCCCGAAGATACAGACGGGAAAAATCTCTTTGAGATATTGATCACTTCTTCATCGATTTCCACGAAATAGACTTTTTCGATGGTCTTGTGTTTCAGAACCTCTCTCACAACTCCACCGTCACCACCTCCGATGACGATAACTTTCTTAGGATTTGGATGTGCATGCATAACGACATGGGTCAGCATTTCATGGTAGAAAAATTCGTCCCGTTCGGTTATCTGAACAACGTCATCCAGGATCAGCATCTTTCCGTAATAAGGATTTCTGATAACCATAATATCCTGAAATGCGCTTTTCCCCTTATAGAGAATCTCCTCAACATCATACAGGTATTCCACCGGCGCATAGGGAGCCCTTTCGGTAAATTTAATCATTGTCCATCCTTTCTCTAAATAAGAATTGTTCTTGGTATCGAAAATCCATTGAATTCCGAAGCATAGGATACGGTATACGCACCGCTCGACAGGATAAGCATGAGGCTGCCGACATGTGGTTCCGGCAGGGTAACATTCTTATCGATAACGTCAAAGCTGTCGCAGCTCGGTCCGGCAACCGTCCACTGTTTCTTTGGCCTTGTCTGTTTATGACTCTCCACAATATAACTGTATTTGATTCCACCAACGCTCTCCATAAGGCCATTGAAGACCCCGACGTCAAGATACACCCAGTCTTCATCTTCCCTTTTGGCCTTCCCGATTACCGTTGTCACAAAAATTCCCGCATCTCCCACAACCGCCCTGCCGGGCTCAATGTGGACTTCTATATCTCTCGGGAATCTTTCAAAAATGAGACTGTTTACATTTTTTTCTATTGCTTCAATCCCGATAACATTCTTCGTATAGCGTATCGGGTACCCTCCACCAATATTGAGCAGTTTCAGTCTGATTCCCTTCTTCGTTGCAAGATCCCACAGCGTCTTTGCCTTATCCAGGGCTATGTTCCAGTTATAGATATTGGTGCACTGGGAACCGACATGAAAGGTAACCCCAACTGGATTGAGTCCCTTGTCCCTTGCATATGAGAGAAGATGCGCAGCTTCATCGAGTTCAACACCGAATTTTTTGCTGAGCGGCCATTCACTGCCTTCATTGGGGACCGAAAGTCTGACATACACATTACAGTGCGGTATGAATTCTGCAAGCTTGTCTACTTCCTCTGCTGAATCGAAAGAAACCGAATGAACACCGTACGATGCCGCTATTCTTAGGAATTTGAGCGACTTCACGGGATTGCTCGATATAATCCGCGAAGGTTTTACTCCTATTGAAGAAAGGATCTCCAGTTCCCCTTCGGATGCAATTTCGAAATTCATATTCAGTTTGTTGAGGTACCTGAGTATTTCGATGTCAGGATTTGCCTTGACTGCATAAAACACCCGTGATTTTTTTATATGACGGCCAATCAAAGACGCCTTCTCCCGTACCTTATCTTTATCAATAAGCAGAAAAGGCGTTTCGATTTGCTCTTTATCGAGATACCTCAAGGTCTTGAAGAGCGTTGATTCAGGGACAATCCCTGCATGAATTTTATCTACCTTAAATGTTCTCAACATTCAGTGTCCCTGACGCGCTTTGAATATTTTTTTGGCAGTTGAGCGTATCCCCTCCGAGACATTCTTGTTTTTCCCCAGAAGTGCAAGATCTTTTGTTTTCAGTTCAGAGACAAGGTGAAGGGAAATAGCCGGAGGTGTTTTCGGGTTCGCTACCAGCGCATGAATGACATTGTAATTCTTCATCCATGCTTTCTTCTTCGATATCTTTCTGAGTGCTTCATCAGGCATCGAGCGTGATTTTGCAACCAATTCGATTTCAGTCTCGGTAAGTTTCGGATTCTCCAGAACGGTAAGTGAGACTTCTTTATTCGGATCACGCAAGAGGATTGTTCTGATCTCTTTTCCTCCCCTGAGGGCAATCTGTATTCTCTCGGAGACACTAAGTTTTTGAATCCGCTGAAGAATAGTCTGTGACCGCTCTTCAGGGTTTTTCCGGACTGCTGCAACTTCAGTCTTTTGTGTAACAGGCAGGCTGAGGATATCTGCAATCTGCTGTCTCACTTCATTGGGGGTATCAGGATTTTCCATGAGAAGACCGAGTATCTCCGGTCTGTTCATGTTTGCTTTGGCAATCTCTTCAAAAAGAACCGGTTCTGAAGCATCGTCAAGAAGCAATTCTACCAGGAGCGGCGAAGCTGTCGAGAAGTCGATCCCTAATAAACGTCTGTTCTCTTCCATTAAGCCTACCTTTTCATATACAAGAAATATTCAATATTGCCTTTCTGTCCCGGGACGGGTGACTCGAACACCCCTCCTGTCTGCAATCCGATATTTTCCAGATCTTCCTGCACCTCTCTGACTGCGGACAGTCTCTTTTCCTCGTCCCTGACTATTCCGCCTTTCCCAACCTCTCCTTTTCCCACCTCGAACTGAGGCTTAACGAGTGCAAGCACCTCGCCCTTTTCTTTCAGAAATTTCATTGTTTCCGGAACGACTTTTTTCAGGGAAATGAATGATACGTCGATGGCAGCCATGTCTATCTTTTTCGTTTTCATATCGTCAAAAACATCGCTCCTGACTTTCGGGTCCTGTCTCTGAACCAACTTATCGAGATTCCTTATGTTTGTTCTTTCGAGGAGTATAACTCTGGGGTCCTGCCGTAATTTCCATGCGAGCTGGCCATAACCGACATCTATGCAATAGATTTTCCGGGCCCCCCTTTTGAGCAGACAGTCTGTAAAACCCCCGGTCGAAGAACCGACATCAATAATAACCTTATCCTGCACATCAATAGCAAAAAAGTTTAATGCAGCATCAAGCTTTAATCCCCCTCTGCTTACAAAAGGGATGCCCGGGTCCCTGAGAATTATTTCGGCATCCTGACTGATCTGGGTCCCTGCCTTTGTAATCTTCCTGCCATCAACAAAAACCTTTCCTTCCAAAATGAGGGCTTTCGCAAGCTCCCTGCTCTTCACAAGACCGTTTGAAACGAGAATCTTATCCAGTCGTTCTCTCAATAGGTATACGTAGGTTCTTTCAGGAAAGAATGTACAGCAAGGTATATCCCTTCATCGTCAAGCCCGTATTGCCTTCGCAATTCGCTTTGCTGGCCCTGCTCTATAAAAACATCGGGGATGCCTATCCGTCTGACCCTTATATGAGGCGCCTCTATTTCATTCAGGAATTCGAGCACTGCGCTTCCGAAACCACCCTGAAGGGCATTTTCTTCTATCGTGACTATCCGTGGAATAAGGGAAAATACCGAGGATAACAGATTGCGGTCGAGTGGTTTTATAAACCGTGCATTGATTACCATGGCTGAAATACCGTCTTTTTCGAGTTTCTCAGAAGCACGCTGGGCCGAATACACTGCTCTCCCCAGAGCGACAAGAGCCACATCCTTGCCGTCCTTCAGAATTTCTGCTTCTCCAATCCTGAACGGGCTGAGAGCCGATGAATACGTTGGAAGAGATTCTACCGTGCCACGCGGATACCGGACAGCAACCGGCCCGTCACAATTGACAGCAAGTTTTAGCATCGACTTGAGTTCAGTCTCATCCTTCGGTTCCATGACAACGATATTCGGAATATGCCGTAAATAGGAGAGATCAAATGTTCCCTGGTGGGTCGGTCCATCTTCTCCTACAATACCCGACCTGTCGATCGCAAAAACGACAGGGAGATTCTGCAGACAGACGTCATGAATGATCTCATCATAGGCTCTCTGCAGAAATGTAGAATATATCGCAACAACAGGTTTCAGTCCCTGCGTTGCAAGACCTGCGGCAAATGTGACTGCATGCTGCTCTGCTATTCCAACATCATAGAACCGGTCCGGATGTCTTTTCGCAAATTGATCAAGACCCGTCCCTTCCTTCATAGCGGCTGTAATAGCAATAATCCTCGGGTCCCGCTCCGCCAATTCAGTCAGGGTATTTCCGAATATTTCACTGTATGTAAGCGGGTTTCCGCTTACCGGTGAACCTGTTTCAAGTTTAAACGGCCCAATACCATGATAAAGGGA
The DNA here is from genome assembly GCA_022865525.1 of Thermodesulfovibrionales bacterium. GTDB lineage: Bacteria > Nitrospirota > Thermodesulfovibrionia > Thermodesulfovibrionales > SM23-35 > JALHSV01. The sequence goes on along the minus strand of JALHSV010000575.1, from coordinate 2,293 downwards.
AGGATATTTTTCTGAAAACTCGTATCCCCGCCCCTTTTTTGTTATAACGTGGAGAAGCGTAGGTGATGATTCCTTTTTGACGCTCTTTAATGTTTTAATTAAAAGTTCGGTATCATGTCCGTCAACAGGCCCGACATAATTGAACCCCAGTTCTTCAAAAATGATCCCGGGCAGAAAGAGTCTTTTGATCATTTCTTCGGTCTTCTGTGCTATTTTCGATGCTTTGCCACCCAGTTTGGGAATGCTCTCAAGACGTGCCTTTGTCTCTTTCTTGATCTTCTGATACAGATCACCCGTGAGTATCCTGTTCAGATATGCAGGGAGCGCCCCAACATTCCTTGAGATGGACATTTCATTGTCATTGAGAATTACAATGAGATCCTTCTTGCTATGGCCTGCATTGTTCAATCCTTCAAAAGCGAGCCCCCCGGTCATTGCACCGTCACCGATAACTGCAATAACTTTATACTGTTCTCCGTTCTTATCCCTGCCTTCCAGAATTCCCAGTGCTGCCGATATCGATGTCGAGCTATGGCCGGTTCCAAAAGGATCGTGTTCGCTTTCATTTCTCTTGGGAAAACCGGAAAGCCCCCGATATTTTCTGATGCTCGAAAATCGGCCGTATCGTCCGGTTAACAGTTTGTGAGGATATGTCTGATGACCAACATCCCAGATGATTTTATCGACAGGGGAATTGAATACATAATGAAGTGCTATGGTCAGTTCTATCACACCGAGATTTGAAGCCAGATGGCCGCCATTTAAGGAGACACGCTCTATAATCGTTTCCCTTATCTCCCGCGCGAGCTTTCTCAATTCCCTTACCGAAAGGTCTTTGATATCTGCCGGCGACGTGATTTCTTCCAGATGCATCAATTCCTCCTCGTCACAAGATATTGAGCAATCTCTCTTAGGGGATCTGCCTCTGATAAAAATTCTAATAGGGCGCGTATTGCCTCTGCCATGTATTCATCCGCTTTTTGTCTGGCAACCTCAATCCCATAGAGAGACGGATAGGTCAATTTGTTTTTTCTGCTGTCTGAGCCGACAGGTTTCCCGAGTTCCACAGTTGTGCCCTCCACATTCAGTATATCATCAACGATCTGAAAGGCAAGTCCGATGTTTTCTCCATAGCGTGTTAATGCGCGCAACTTCTTTGTCCCACTGTTTGCAAGAATAGGCCCGATTCGCACAGAAGCTGCAATGAGGGCTGCTGTTTTATGAAGATGGATGAAATTCAGGGTCTCTCTGTTTGGTTCTGAACTTTCAGAGAGGATATCCTGTGCTTGTCCGCCAACCATGCCGTGGGCTCCTGCAGCAAGAGCAACATCACGAATAGCTTTCAGGAGCGCTGAACGTGAGATTGGAGATATTGCCTTTGTATTCACTGAAAATCCAGCCTCGCTCTTTTGATTGGAGAGATTCGCCATCTCTCTATCCCCCCCCTTGGTAACCTTTTCCGTATTCCCCCCTTTGGTAAAGGGGGGGAAGGGGGGATTTCCTCCTGTCATCATAAGAAAAGCCTCTGTCAGGAGCGCATCACCTGCAAGTATAGCCATTCCCTCACCGAAAACCCTGTGGTTTGTCGGTTGACCACGTCTTAAGTCATCGTTGTCCATTGCAGGCAGGTCATCGTGGATAAGGGAATAGGTATGGATAAGTTCAAGGGCTGCAGCCTGAGGCAAAATCGCCTTTGCATCTCCACCGCATGCTTCATAAGAGGCGAGTGCAAGAATCGGCCTGATTCTCTTACCGCCTGATAAAAGCGAATACTTCATTGAGTCATGAAGCTGAAGTGGTAATGACAGCGTTTCAAAATATGATTTCAGATATGAGTCGATGAATCCGCGTTTCTCTTCAAGATATGCTTTTATGTCCATAATATTTTCAAATGGTTATTGCCTTACCGGTTTTTTTAATCTCATCGACAAGATTACCGCCTTGTTCAAAATCCTCCGGCCTGAACGGTATCGGCTCGATTCTGTTGTCTATTTTTCTTCTCAGTGGAACGATCTTTCTTCTGTCTTCAAACCTATCCCCCGTAAAAGCTGTAGAAACCAATGCAATATCGATATCGCTTTCCTCCTTTGGGTCTCCTTTCGCATATGAGCCAAATACAATAGCTTCCTGGATCGGGATATTATTTCTTTCAAGTTCCCTAATATACTTTTTGACTGCTTCTATTATTGAATCGGTTGCAACAGCCATTCCCTTATTTCCTCAATTTTCTTTAGGTTTGTTTGAGTGAATTCCTTATTACACTTTTTATGAAAAGAAAATTTCTCATCCGGAT
>JALHSV010000574.1 GCA_022865525.1 Thermodesulfovibrionales bacterium | reverse complement strand
CTGGTGAGTTCCTCAAGCATACCGGCATCGATAATCCGCTGAAGGACGCTGAACTGATCATAGCGCATTGCCTCGGCATAAATCGTATTATCCTTTATAAGGACAATCCAAAGATCCGGGACAATGCCATGTCTCTCATCGAAACCTTTCTCCAGAGGAGAGCAAAAAGAGAGCCTTTGCACTATATCCTCGGGTATACAGAATTCCATAGGCTAAAAATACATGTAGGACCGGGCGTGCTTATCCCGAGACCGGAGACAGAATTGCTGGTTGAAGAAGCCGTTAAGATACTAAGAAGTAAGATATCAAATCCCCCCTTACCCCCATTTACTAAAGGGGGGGAGGGGGGGATTACCGGAACTGATAGCTCTTTATCATTGTTAAGAATTCTGGATCTCTGCACCGGAAGCGGCTGCATCGCTCTTGCACTTGCAAAAGAATTTCCTGATGCTGAAATATACGGCACCGATACATCAGGGGAAGCAATTCACTATGCAGAGGAAAATGCAAAGAATAATGGCATTAAAAACGTTACATTTTTGAAAGGTTCGTTGTTTGAGCCGTTGACAATAAAACTCACATCTCGCATCTCACCTCTCGCATTTGATCTGATTATCTCAAACCCTCCTTATATTAAGAAAGGCGATATAATAACTTTGCAGCCTGAAGTGCGGGATTGGGAGCCTGTTGAGGCCCTGAATGGAGGTGAAGACGGGCTTGATTACTACAGAGGAATAATGAGTGAAGCGAAAAATTATCTGAAAAGGGATGGACTTCTCGTGTCCGAAATCGGCATCGATCAGGCAGAGGCGGTGAAGGAAATAGCAAGAGGTGCAGGATTTGAGAATATCTCTCTGAAAAAAGATTATGCAGGTATTGACAGAATTATGACGATTTTACAAGAGAAAATGACGGGAGTGTGGTATGAGCATTGTTGAAAACAATAAAAACCTTGAAGAGCTTGACAGGAAGTACCTATGGCACCCCTTTACCCAAATGAAGGAATGGCAAAAGGAGACACCTGTTGTCATTGCTGAGGGCAGGGATTGTTTTATCAAGGACACGCACGGCAGGTGGTATCTTGACGGTGTCTCATCACTGTGGGTCAACATCTTCGGGCACAGGAAAAAGGAGATCGACGATGCAATCAGAGAACAGCTTGACAATATAGCACACAGCACATTGCTCGGGTTAAGCAATGTGCCGGCAATAAAATTGGCAGAAAGGCTTATTGAGATAGTTCAAAAAAAGCTTTCCCCCTATCCATACTATGATCAAGGAAGTGAAAAGAGAGAGATTAATGCAGGTAATCCCCTCATCCCCCCTTTAGAAAAGGGGGGTAAGGGGGGATTTGAAAAAGAAGGATTAAGCAAGGTCTTTTATTCAGACAACGGTTCAACCGCTGTCGAAGTTGCCTTGAAGATGGCCTTTCAGTACTGGAAGCACAAAGGTATTGACGGCAGGAACACGTTTGTATCCCTCAGAAATGCTTATCACGGCGATACGCTCGG
>JALHSV010000573.1 GCA_022865525.1 Thermodesulfovibrionales bacterium | reverse complement strand
CTCAAGAAATATATTAAAGACCCGGCAGAACCTCAATATGTCGTTATTCGAATGAAGCCGGAACGTGTCCGATTAATGGCTGAAGCCGGCAAGGGATATGAAGATATCGAAGTGCCAAAATAATTATGAATAGAATAAACGTCTCACCGTATATTACACCTGAAGGACATCAACATTTAAGTGAGGAACTCTCCTATCTTGGGTTGAAATTGAGGATTCCGGTGGGAACGTGCACCGATATCGCATTGTCGGTCCTGATGAATTTTATGCTGACAGGGGTTTTATCAGTAGTGATTCCCCTATCGCGAAAGCATTGTTACGCAGAACAGAAGGTGAAGAAGTTATTGTGCGCAGACCTGACGGTACAGCTTCTTTCGTTATGACATCCATCTGTTATTAAATACAAGGATGCATAAAAGTGGATAAGTATCATTATACGGAAAAGATTAGGTGGCAGCCTTAATATGGATGGAACCAGACGCTGCAATATACGACCGGGCTTACGTGTTTCAATCGTACTGAAGAGAGACCAACAGACCGGGAAACTCACAGAGGGGATTGTTAAAGATATTTTGACGAATTCACCTGTCCATCCGCATGGAATTAAGGTGCGTTTAGACAGTGGAGAAGTAGGACGTGTAAAAGAGATATTTGGATAAAACCGGAGAAGGCTATATATCAATGAAAAGATTTTTCAGATAAAAACTGACAGAGCCTGTCAGGAGAATTTGACCTTACACATGGTAGAACTATTTGTAAATTGCATATTTACATTTCTCGTACCCGCCAAAGCTGTCTTGTTATGAAGGTGATCTTATCAAATCCGAAATCACATAAAGAGAGACCAGGTCGTTGTACTCCAGCGTGATCAAGAACAGGGGTTACAGCATTGCTATTCTCTTGTCTTTATACGGCTGGGGCCAGTGGTATGTGTCGATAAGCCATGAGATATGTTCCAAAACCCTTGGCTGATTCAGCATGTTCAGTTCCTCATCAAAGAGAATCCCGATAAGGTATATATCCGAGAATTTCCTCTGCCAGTCAACCTTGCCGGCAGCAGTATCCTTCCGCATTTTGCCATCCCTGTCGACGAAGGAAATCGTTATCATTGCTTTCCTGTCTTTTCCGATAGGCGTTGCCGAGTATACTCCCAATCCGGAGAGGGAGATATTGGCAATTGTCGTTTTGTGAATCGTATCTTCCTTCTGCGCTGACACAGCAGCAATTCCGAAAAACTGATAGCGGTTCCAGTTGCGGGTATCGTGAGGAGCAGTCTTCTTTTTTTTCATAACGCCTCCGGAGATAATTTGCTCAGATTATACATGTTTCTCTCCTTATGATTCTTTTCCGATATCCTTCCTGTACCGTATCCCTTCAAAATGGATCTTTTCGATGTTTCTGTATGCCACTGACCGCGCCTCCTGCAGGGTTTTCCCTCTTCCAACAACATGGAGAACCCGTCCGCCGTCGGTAACCAGACCTTTTGTTTCTGAATTGCTCACCCCCGCAAAGAAGATTTTACAATCCGAGTCATGGATGGCATCAACCCCTGATATGGGATACCCTTTGCCATATCG
>JALHSV010000572.1 GCA_022865525.1 Thermodesulfovibrionales bacterium | reverse complement strand
CGAGCGGCTGTTCTTCTTCTTTTTTGAAGATATAATAGGGTTCTACAGACAGGTTTTCACTGAGCTTATCTCTGCCATACACAACAAAAGCCTGTTCGTCACAAGCATTCAGTATCCTCTTTTTTTCGTAATATGTTGCGCTGTTCTCAATAGCTGTGCGCCACGACGGCAGATATGTATCCTGGAACCGGTTCGTGATATAAACAAAATCCACATTGTGATTCTCGTTGATTCTCCATTTTGCCTTTGCTGCATTAAAATAAAAAGTCCTTGAACCGTCATTCGGGGTTCCATCAGCTATTAAAAACCCCTCACCATACATATCCGCTCCAAGAAAATCCTGTCTTCCTATCTTCAGGTCAACCGGTAATCCAAAGACATTGTTTGCTTTGAGATACAGATTATCAATAATCCCCTCATTTTCATCCAGTTTTACATAGCTCTTGCCATCATGACCACCTGGTTGTCTATAAGGACCTATATTATAGTAGATTTCACTGGTAAGCTTCAGGAATATACCAGTATCCTTATTAAAATCTGCGCTTCCCCAGAGAGATGTCTTGAACCGGAAGAAATTTCTGTCGTAATTGCTATTATTACCCGGTGGCAGTGTTTTTAAATCCACTATATTATCCCATATCTCCTGCCTGATCCTTTCTGAAGCTCCAAACTTGTAAGTTGTTTCAGCATAAGCCGCTGAAATGAAGACAATACATCCCAATACCAGTAAAACAACTGCTAAACCCTTCCTCATCATAGTACCCTCCCTTTTTATAATGATTCGACAGCATACCATAATCGCCTTATTTTTTAAAACAATTTTATTCTTCCCGATATTTCTCACAGCGCCCTTTTGTCGATAACCCTTTTTGCCTTTCCCCCAGACCTCTCGAGCGTTTGTTTCTCTACCGGTTTTACTTCCACAGATATGCCAATCTCCGATGCAAGCCTGGCTTTGATTCTCTCGATGAAATCTTTCTGCTTCCTGACCTGGTCAAAAAAGATAGACTCTGACACCTCAACAAGAACAGTCAGTTCGTCAACTGCGGCTTTCCTCTCGAGGATTATTTGATAGTGAGGCTCTGTTCCCTCAATCTCAAACAGCACCGACTCAATTTGAGAGGGAAAAACGGTGATACCCCGTATCTTGATCATATCATCCGTCCGGCCCATGACCTTGTTCATCCTGACAAACGTCCTCCCACAAGAACAGGGCTCGGTTATGAGGCTTGTCAGATCCCTGGTTCTGAACCGTATGACAGGAAATGCTTCTTTGGTAAGTGTCGTAATAACCAGCTCACCTGTTTTCCCCTCAGGCAAAGGTTCGAGGGTTTCAGGGTCGACAACCTCGACAAGAAAGTGATCTTCATTTATGTGGAGACCGTTTCGCTCAGAACACTCTCCTGCTACTCCCGGACTCATTACTTCACTTAACCCATAGTTGTCAGTGGCAACAATCTTCAGCTTTTCCTGCAATTCATGCCGCATCGACTCAGACCATGGCTCTGCTCCGAAAAGCCCGTATTTTAAAGATAGGGAGTTCACATTTATACCCATTTCCATGATTGTATCAGCTATTGAAAGGGCATAACTCGGGGTACACATGAGTGCAGTCGTCTTGAAGTCCTGCATTATTTTCACCTGCCGCCTGGTGTTAACGCCTGAGATGGGTATTACCGAAGCTCCGACGCGTTCCGCTCCGTAATGCAGCCCCAATGCGCCGGTAAAAAGTCCATAATCAAAGGCAATCTGAACAATATCGTTTTGCGTAACACCTCCTGCCACAAGAATTCTTGCCGCAAGATTCGACCAATTCTTTATATCATTCCGTGTATAACCAACCGCCGTCGGCATTCCGGTCGTACCGGAAGAGGCCTGAACCCTGACAACCTCGCGCAGAGGAACTGCAAACATCCCATAGGGATAGCTCACCCTTAAATCATCTTTTGAGGTAAAGGGAAGTTTACGTAAGTCTCCAAGCGAGCGGAAGGCATCAGGATCAATTCTCAATTCATCGAATTTTTTCCGGTAAAATGGAACATTCATGTAGACTCTCAATACCGTTGATTGAAGTCTCTCAAGCTGCAACTGTTTAAGGGCTTCTCTGTTGATGCATTCTTTTTCAGCTTCCCAGTACATAAACTTCCTCCGTATTATTGAAAATAATCAAATCTCGTAATCAACATCCCTGCCTAAATAGGCTCTCTGGACATCTTTATTCAAAAGGAGGTCTTCCGCAGGCCCCTGGAGTATTATCCTCCCTGTTTCAAGAACGTATCCGGTATGTGCAATCCTCAGTGCACTCCTTGCATTCTGTTCAATTAGGAGTACCGTGAGACCAAAGGTATTCCTCAACTCAACGATATATTTAAATATCTCTTTGATGACAATCGGCGCAAGTCCCATACTTGGTTCATCAAGCAAAAGCAACTTCGGCCTTGCCATTAGGGCACGGCCAATAGCAAGCATTTGCTGCTCCCCGCCTGAAAGGGTGCCTGCAAGCTGTTTTTTCCGCTTCTTTAAGATAGGGAAAATAGAGTAAATCATCTCCACATCATTCTTAATTTCTGAACGATTCTTAAAAGAATACCAGTTAAACGAGCCGAGCAACAAATTGTCTTCGACATTTAACGGCTTAAAAACAAGGCGTCCCTCAGGGACATGTGAAATTCCCTTTTTCACTATGGTATCCGGGCTTTGTTTCGAAATATCAAGGTTATCGAAGACTAAACTTCCGTTGGTCGAACGAATAAGGCCTGATATCGTGCGCAAGAGCGTTGTTTTACCTGCCCCGTTACTTCCGATAAGGGTAACAATCTCTCCTTTGTTAACATGGAGGGAGACCCTTTTAATAGCATGTATCTTGCCGTAAAAGATGTCTACATTCTTAAGTATGAGCATTATATCCCCTCGGAATATCTTCTTCATCTCCAAGATATGCAACAATCACTTCCGGGTTTTTCTGTACCTCAAGCGGGGTGCCGTCAGCTATGACCTCACCAAAGTTAAGGACCGTTACCGAGTCACTTATCCTCATCACAAGGTCCATGTCGTGTTCTACAAGAACTATTGTTATCTTTAACTCCTCCCGTATTTTCTTGATGATCTCTCCAAGATTGCGCGTTTCCCTCATATTTAATCCTGCTGCAGGTTCGTCCAGAAGGACAAGCCGTGGTTCAGTAGCCAAAGCTCTTCCAATTTCTAAAATCCTTTGCTCACCGATGGGAAGATTGGAAGCGTATTCATCTTTTCTATGACCAAGGTTGATATACTCAAGGATCTCTTCACTTTTCCGTTGTATTTCCCTCTCTTCCTTCATGACAAAGGGAAGCTTAAATCCTGAAGAGAAGAATCCGGATTTGGTTTTCGCATGCCGGCCAACCATGATATTTTCAATGACGGTCATATTCCCGAATAATTCTACATGCTGAAAAGTTCGTGAAATACCCTTTCTGGCGATTTTTGTCGGAGCCAGGTGAACTATCTTTTCGCCCAAAAATATTACTTCGCCATTATCAGGCTGATAGATACCACTCACAATATTGAGCAGGGTAGTTTTCCCTGCACCATTCGGCCCTATGAGTGCTTTAATATCTCCTTTTTTCACGTCAAAGCTGATTTGTCTCAGGGCTGTAAGTCCCCCGAAACTTTTCGATATCTCTTTAATGCTTAGCAACAGCGAAGCCTCTTAATTTTTTTATTTTTTCGATCAGGATCGGAACCAAACCCTTTTTAAAAAACATAAGGGATAACGTCAAAATTAAACCATACACCAGCACATCTAACTCTTCAAATCTTCTCAACAGCTCAGGCAACACCGTAATGACCACCGCACCGATGATCGCACCCCACAAATTCGTAATCCCTCCTACAATGACCATCATGAGGACTAAAATGGAGTAAAATAATGAAAAACTACTTGGACTGATAAATGTCACGTAATGCGCATAAAGACTGCCCGCCAGAGAAGCATATACCGCACTCAGGATAAAAACTTTTATCTTAAGCGCAACAACATTCAACCCCATTGCATTGCATGCTAACTCACTTTCATGGATCGCTCTCAATGCCCTCCCCGTCCTTGAGTGAATGAGATTAATGGAGAAGAACATTACCGCAGCAACAAGACCCCAGATCAGGTAAAAATAACCTGTTGTTGAATCCACGGTATACCCTAAAAGACTGAAATGAGGAATATCTCCAAAACCTGACGGACCACCCGGGCCCCATTCATTCAGGATTATGTAAATAATTTCGCCGAACCCAAGTGTGGCTACTGCTAAGTAATGTCCTTTTAATCTCAGGGCAGGGACTGACAATATCACTGCAGCAATGGCAGCAACAATCATTGCGAAGATTGTACTGATCACGATGGGAAGCCCAATATGCAGGCTTAAAACAGACGAGACATAGGCTCCGATCCCGTAAAACCCAGCCTGTCCTAAAGAAACCTGACCTGCATATCCCATGAGTATGCATAATCCTATTGCTACCAGGGCATTTATCCCTGAAAATATTCCTACGGTTAGTGTGTAGGTGCTTCCTGAGAGGACAGGCAACAGGATAATGAGAAAAATTAAAACAAAAAAAGCTATCGAATCACCTTTTTTCACCAGACAATACCTCAAATCCCCCCTTCTCTAAAGGGGGGAGTGGGGGGATTACTCATTGTCATTGTTCTTTGTATCTCTTTGAGCTTTGAATGCTTCATATGTTAAAACTTTCGCAACTGGAGCATTGTCTTGCTGACAAATATTCCGGCAGGTTTAAAGAAGAGAATCAACAGGAGAATGATCAAGGCAACTGCGTCCTTCAACCCTGAATGTATGTATCCCGCGGTCATGGATTCGAGAATGCCGATAAGAAATCCACCGAGTACTGCGCCTCTGTTGCTCCCCAGGCCCCCCATTATTGCAGCACAAAACCCTTTTACCGCGAGCATAGGGCCTTTGTCATATTCCATAAGGGAAATAGGAGTTATCGCTATGCCTCCAATCGCACCGACTATAGCACTCAATACAAAAGATACCATGACCATTTTTGACACATTGATTCCAACCAATTGAGCTGCGGTTGGATTTACTGCACATGCAAGCATAGCCTTTCCAGTAATTGTTTTTTTAAAGAAAAAAAACAATACAATGATGCAGAACCCGGTAATACCGATAACCCATAGGGTCTGTTGCTGGATAATTGCCCCATAAATGCTCACCGGTTCTCCTTCTGTAAAGGAAGGGTATACATAGGGATTTTTACCGAAACTTAACATTAAAAGCCCGCGTAATACGATTGAAACCGCTATGGTAATCATGATCATCAATAACAGATCCGGATTTTTTAAAGGTTTTATCGTCAGTCTTTCCATGAAAAGACCGACAATCCCTGCGGTAACAATAGTGAACGCCACAGATACAAGGAATGGGAGTTTCAGTGACTCGGAAAAAAACCACATCATAAGACCACCAATCACAACAAATTCACCCTGGGCAAGATTTATGATTGAGGTGGCATTATATGTAATATTAAAACCTATGCCAACTAAGGCATAAACAGCCCCGACAGTGAGACCTGAGAAAAGGAATTGTAAGAAGACCGTAAGCAAATTGTGATAGTGCCTGAAGGGAATTGAGGGGATAGATCGTATCCCCTCAATTGTTCAATTCGTATTATTTCAAAATTTCCCAGTCGCCGTTTTTCACCACAACCATCTCAAAGGCATCCTTGTCCAAACCGCAGTGGTCGTCTGGTGAAATATTGAAGATACCGCCGGTACCGGGCCATTTTTTGATGTTCGTCTCGATATAATCTTTCATCTTCTTTTTGTCAGGACCT
>JALHSV010000571.1 GCA_022865525.1 Thermodesulfovibrionales bacterium | reverse complement strand
CCGAATATCCCTGTCCCAATCCTTACCATGGTTGCTCCTTCCAGGATTGCCGCTTCAAAATCATGAGTCATTCCCATGGAAAGTTCCGGCAGTTTGAACCCTTCTCCCTCAGCAGTATCCCGTAATTCCCTCAGTTTTCTGAAAAACGGTCTCGCCATTTCCGGATTATCGAAGAAAGGCGGCATGGTCATCAGTCCTTCAATTTTCAGGTGCTTCATCCCCGAGACTTCCTGAAGCAGTTCCGTGAGGATTTCTCCCGGGATGCCATATTTTGACTCTTCCTCTGAGAGTTTAACCTGTATCAGAACCCTCTGGATTTTCCCAAGCTTTTCAGCATGTCTGTTGATCTCCTCTGCAAGGCTTGCTGAATCGAGTGAGTGGATCAGATCGAAGAGCTGAACAGCGGCCTTTGCCTTATTTTTCTGAAGATGTCCGATCAGATGCCACTCCACGGCGTAATCCGGCATTTGTGCGCTTAGGTGTGAAAATTTTTCCCTGGACTCCTGAACTTTGTTCTCCCCAAAAGCCCTCAAGCCCAATTCTATTGCTTCTTGTATTTTCGGGATATCAACCGTTTTTGTAACAGCAATGAGCTTGACATCAAAGGGGTTTCTCCCTGACCTGATAGCTGCAGAGGATATTTTTCTGTACATGTTTTTGATATTCTCAAGAAGCATTACGTTACTGATCACAGTGTTTTCCGAATTTCTTGTATTTTATCATCTCTTACACGAAAGGGCTTCCCTGTATTCAGCCCATAACATTTCTTTTGGTATCCCCATATCAATAAAATCCCACGGCAGAATTTCATCAGGTCCCTTTTCCCTGAAGATATAAAAGTCTTTGTTGATTCCTGCCATGAGCGCTGCCTTGTTCCATTCTTCTGTATTGAGCATTTCGACGAGCACATTTGATAACCGTCTGTCTCCCATGGAAAATAATCCCTGCATATATGCATATTTAGGAACATCATGGAATACCCTAATACCTTTTACCGGTATAAGGGCTTTCTTGATCATTTTCAGCCTTTCTTTTACCTCAGATAGGCTCTCCATGGGATGCCACTGGAATGGTGTGAAAGGCTTGGGTACAAAAGTGCTGATACTCAGCGTAATGTAACCTTTTGGGGTGCTATCCCGAATCTTTCTTACAAGCTCAACAATTCCCTCTATATCCTCCCTTGTTTCTGTAGGAAGCCCAACCATGAAATAAAGCCTCAGGGTTTCTATCCCCTGGGCAAACAGGAGCTGCGAAGTTGAAAGGATATCCTCCTCGCTGATTTTTTTATTAATGACCTTCCGAAGACGTTCCGTGCCGGCCTCAGGAGCAATGGAAATGCTCTTGTGCCCCCTCATCAGGGTTGCCAATTCAGCGCTCTTTTTACCGGCCCGCAGGGATGTGACCGAAAAGTCCACTTCAGGGATTTGCAGTACATCTTTTATATAGGGATAATCTGTAAGGGACGGACCTATAAGCCCGATTCTCTTTGTTTTGCTCAACGCTGAGTTTATATCCTCGCTGATATCCCGGAGATTTTTTATTCTCGGAGGACTGTATATTTTCCCTGTAACGCAGAACCTGCAGCCCCAGGGACAACCTCGCATGGCTTCGATCAGATACATCTCAGAGAATTCCGTCTCGGAAGTAATGATCGATGTTTTAATTTCTGTGCGGGATAGGTCTTTCAGATATCTCCGTTTTACAAAAGGAGGTGCTCCTTCTGACGCATGTCTTTCCGAAATTTTCCCTTCTGTATCATAGGAAATGCTATAACAGCGCGGGACGTAAACACCTTCAATGGAGAGAGCTTTTCTGATAAGGTCAACTCTATCTGCAGCATCCTTGTAAACACCCAGAAATTCAGTCAGCATTTCATCTGCCTCGCCGATGAAGCAGACATCAAAAAACTCGGCAACAGGTTCAGGATTAAAGAAAGTGCATGCACCACCCATGATCATCATCGGATGTCGCCGGTTTCTCTGGGAACTCTTGGGAGGGATATTGGCTAATTGAAGAATTTTGACGATATTCGGATAGTCATTTTCAAAGGAAACAGAGAATGCAACAATATCGAATCTGTTCAGCGGCCGTTTTGACTCTATCGAAAAAAGTTCTGTCCGAGTCCTGCGATATTCATCGATATCCTTTTCATCGGGCAAAAAAGCTCTCTCACAGACGACGTCTTTCATGCTGTTCAGAAGCCCGTAAATCCCCTGGAACCCGAGGTTTGACATCCCCACGTGATAGGTATTCGGATAAACAAGGGCAATGGTGATCTTCCCACCGGGGTCTTTGTAGACCGTGCCTTTTTCTTTTGATAAAAGCTGATCTATTCTCTCTTTGAGTTTCTGGCTCACGTCATCACCAGCACACTCAGCATGGAGATTGACCATATGATATCCAGAGGAAGCTGCATCTCGCAGGTAGAATCCAGGAGAAGAT
>JALHSV010000570.1 GCA_022865525.1 Thermodesulfovibrionales bacterium | reverse complement strand
TCTTCATAGATCGAAAATATCTTTTCTTTATTCGGCACCGCCTTACCCAAAATCTCATGACGCCAGGAGATATCATAGACCTTCTCGGTTTTCGGCAGCAGCTCCCTGAGTTCTTTCATAATCGCCTGCCCTTCTATCCGGCCGCATATTCACAGTCAATACGGAGAACATGAGGCAGTGATTGCAATTGATACTGGAGAAATCCTCGAAGGTGATCTGCCGAGAGCAAAAATGAAATTGGTTCAGGCGTGGATCGAAATACACAAAGATGAGTTGATGGCGGATTGGCAGTTGGCGGTTGAAGGCCAGCAGCTATTCAAGATCGAACCGCTTAAATAAGGAGGCGTCTATGGTAAAAGTTGTTACTGCAGAGCCGATAGAAGGCTATCGCTTAAAAGTTCTGTTGTCAAACGGCAAGCAAGGCACATTTGATGTAACACCATATCTGGATAAGGGTGTTTTTCTCGAATTTAAAGATCGGGAGTATTTTCGTAGCGTCAAAGCCGCGTTTGGTGGCGTAATGTGGCCGCATGAGCAGGACTTCAGCGCAGAAACGATTGAATTTGAGTTGCAACAGGAAGACCGGTCTAATCCATCACTCCAGCGGACGGCATATAACGCCGACGGTTACCTCTTTGTTGCCTGCGGACTTCTCCTGTAAATCTTCATTGGTGCAGTAATTTGAAACGCGTGGACTTGTAAATGAAGTACTGCAAAAAAAGTAATCTTTAAAATGAACTTGTCGCAGTATGTATTCAGTTGTAAGTATCTTATTGAAAACAAAAAGATGATTCTGCCCCTTTTCATGATACAATTTACATAGGTTTGGCAAATTAATACGGGAGGTATGACATGGCCGAGATAAAATGGGAAAGGGATTTTGAGACTGCAAAAGAGAAGGCGAAGAAAGAAGGCAAGCCGGTTTTCCATGACTTCTGGTTCGACGGGTGAGCTGGCTGCGCTGCAATGAATGCGGGTCCGTATTCAGATGAGAAGGTTCAGACGTTCATTGAAGAGGAGTACGTCCCCCTAAAGAGCCAGTGTTTCTGGAAGGAACGGACGGAACTTATGAAACAGTTCGACATCGCCTGGACTCCTACATTCCTTATGCAGGACTTTGGGGGCAGGGTACACAGAAAGCTTGTCGGATATATTCCTGCAGATGACTTCCTCGCACATCTGAAATGTGGTAAAGGCATGGTCTTTTTCGAGAAGGAACGGCATGAGGAGGCGACAAAGTGGTTTAGGAAGGTCATTGAAGAGCACCCTAACGCAGGAGTGGCTCCCGAAGCGGTCTTCTTCCTTGGCGTCGCTCAATATAAGAAGACTCACGAGGCAAGTGCGCTTCGCCGGGCATACGACACACTTACAGAAAAATATCCTCAGAGCGAATGGACGCGCCGGGCTCAGCCATACTCAGCGATACCGAAGTAAACGAACAATATCCTATGACGTAAATGAAGATACTCCTTATCTATCCTTACTTCCTTGATGACAGGATGCAGGCTGAAGATGTCGGCGTTGTCCCTATCGGTTTGTACTACATCGGTGCAATGCTAAAAGAAAACCACTACGATGTCGAGATACTGAATTGGCACAACAGGAAAAACAGAGATGAGGAGATAGAAAAAAAACTCAGGGAGCAAAAACCGGATATAATCGGCTTCTCCATTGTGCATGCCAATCGGTGGGGCGGTATTGACATCGCCAGGATAGCGAAAAAGATTCTCCCCAATGTGAGAATTGTATTCGGCGGGATTGGTGCTACCTTCTTGTGGAAACACTTGTTAAAACATTTCAAGGAAATCGACTTTATTGTCCTTGGTGAAGGGGAATACAGCTTCTTGAATCTCGTAAACTGTCTTGAGAACGGACAGGAGAGCGAAATACATGCAATGAAAGGAATCGCGTACCGGAGGGGGACAAAGACCATAAAAGCCGAACCGGCTGAATTCGTTAAAGATCTTGACCAGTTGCCTATGCCTTCAAAATACTTTGCATTTCAACATGTGGCTTCTTCCCGTGGTTGTCCTTCAAACTGCACCTTCTGCGGATCGCCGCAGTTCTGGGGACGCAAGGTCAGATTTCACTCGCCTCACTATTTTGTTGAGCAACTTGAACAACTCTATCAGCAAGGTATTTCCTTTTTTTATGTCTCCGATGACACATTCACCATGAAAGAGGATCGTGTTATCGAGATCTGTAAGAGGATCATCGAAAAAGGTCTCAAGATTACGTGGTTCGCTATTTCACGAGTAAATTTCGTCAGTGAGGAGATGCTTTGCTGGATGAGGAAATCTGGTTGCATACAGATCAGCTATGGCGTAGAGAGCGGCTCGGAAAAAATCAGAAATTCCCTCAATAAAAACATTAAGACTCCCGATATCATGAATGCATTTGCATTAACTACGAAGTACGGTATATTGTCACGCGCCTATTTCATCTATGGTAATCCGGGTGAAACGCTCGAAACCATCCAGGAAACCATCAATCTGATCGAAGAGATTAAACCCCTGAGTACAATTTTCTATATCCTTGATATCTTCCCCGGGACAGCACTCTATGAAAATTTTTGTAAAATATCGAAGCTGGGGGATGATATCTGGTCAAAGAGGGTAGAGGACATCATGTATTTTGAGACTGATCAACGATTATCGCAAGACATGATCCTGGACTTCGGCCAGAGACTCAGATCCGCGTTCTACGGTAAACTCCCACTATATGCCGATACTATCCGGCTTGCTGAGAAGAAAGACCTTTTCGAATTTCACGCAGATTTTCTATCGAGGCTTGCCATGACCTTTAGTCATGGAGACTATGCAACGATTGAGGCTATACCTAAGAAAGAGGAGGTTGCCGAGAGGCTCTACAACAGGTCCCTGTCATATGCTCCGAATGAAAGATCCTATCTTGGACTCGGGAGTCTTAAACAGAAGCAGAGGAGATACGAGGAATCAATCAGGATATTGTCCGAGGGGATGAATCATTTCCCGGAAAGTGAACAAATCGCTCTCTGCCTCGGGATAAGCCATATGTGCCTTGCCCAACACAACAAAGCCCTGCACTGTTTCAGCAAATGTCCTGATACCCCGGAAGTAGCACAGTATAGGGAAAGCTGTTATCGCCTGTTGGGATTTTCTGATAAAAGATCGGTATCCTGAAGAGGACTTACCCTGGTGGCCAGTGCATGATCCGCCCGCCGAGCACATGGAGATGAAT
>JALHSV010000569.1 GCA_022865525.1 Thermodesulfovibrionales bacterium | reverse complement strand
CTCTGAGCTGACAGCCCGGTTGAGCAAAAAAGTTAAGTTCAAGTATTATATGCCCCAGGAGTTAAAGGAACAACAGCAGGCTACAAGTGGGAAGAAGGATGCGCTTCCGGTGAGATAATTATCCCTGTCCTGTAACTGCCCGGCAAGTTCTCTGCAACCGCCATGGAGAGATAATTGGATAGAATCTCACAAGCAAGAGGGCTCTCAATAAAAAGGTCCAAATTAAATCGCGTGAATTCAAATGGCTACAAACCACTGTGCCCATAATGTGCCCATGAAGCGGCTTTACTCCATCAAGGAGCTGGTCGCCCACATCGGCGCAACCGAATGGTTTTGGCGGACTCAAATATGGGATGGCACCCTACCCTATGTCCAGGTCGGCAAAAAGATGTTTGTCGACCGTGAGGATGTTGATGATTTTATCCAGAGAAACAAAATCAAAAAATAACCAACCTTGACTATTCAATGTAATTATTCAAATAATAACAGGTTATTAGCTCTACAGAACAACGACAACTCAAATCAAAGTATACGAGAATTTACTCTCAAGAATGAATTTGATTTTTCATGCACAACGTTTCATATTTTTCTTGAAGTTGCAAGAGATGTGGCATCAGTTTTACAAGACTCAATAACAACCGGGGATAACATGTTAAAATGCATATATTGAAGCATACCAAGGGAAGAAAGCGGATGGAACTAATGCAGATTGGTCGACGAGAAGAAAAGAAATGATAGAGATATATGAAGAATTTAAAAATTCCTTCGAAATTAATATAGGAAAACAGTTACTGAGAGCATTCCTGCAATCCTATTTCGATGACGTCGCTGAAAATCCTGACCAAATATGAATCAAAGAAGCCCCCGCTTTTCGGGGGCTTCTCATTTTAGCGCAAAGGATTTTGCACTTGAAAAATGAACATGTTCATGGGATAGATAGGACATGCGGAATGTGCCATCTCCCTCTCGACAGTTGAACTTGACAGGGAATGGGAATTACCTTCTGCGTGTTCCCATCTGTGCCCGTCAGGCTAGATGGAGGTTTATTATGGGAATGTTATACAAACGGGGTAATGTTTGGTGGCTCAAATATTACCAAAACGGCAAGAACATCCGCGAAAGCTCTGGTAGCAAGAGCAAAATGGTTGCGGAGAGGCACTTAAAAAGGAGGGAGGGAGAAATAGCTCAGGGTAAGGTCCCTAGCGTGCAATTTGAAAAAACAACTTTTGACCAATTGGTCGAGGGATTGTTGCAAGATTACAGAATTAACGACAGGAAGTCGCTTGACCGGGTTGAAAAATCTGTTGAACACCTGCGAGGTACATTCTCAGGCATGAAAGCGGTTCAGATTACAACGCCGGTGATAAACGAATATATTTTATCTCGTTTGAACGCAGGCTATGCAAATGCCACTGTTAATCGTGAATTGTCGGCACTTAAACGAATGTTCAACCTTGGAGCGCAGCAGACTCCCCCAATTGTAGACAGGGTTCCGCACTTTCCTTCCCTTAAAGAGAGAAACGCTCGAAAAGGCTTTTTTGAACATTGGGAGTTCCTGGCATTAAGAGAAGCTCTTCCTGATTATCTGAAAGGGTGCGTAACGTTCGCCTACAAATATGGCTGGCGAATAGAAGAAATCACTGGTCTCCGCTGGAGCCAAGTTGATCG
Organism: Thermodesulfovibrionales bacterium; assembly: GCA_022865525.1. Lineage (GTDB taxonomy): Bacteria > Nitrospirota > Thermodesulfovibrionia > Thermodesulfovibrionales > SM23-35 > JALHSV01. The sequence continues at coordinate 747 of JALHSV010000569.1, read as the reverse complement.
TAATCTCGGAATCGTTCGCCTAGAAGTGGACGAAACCAAAAATGATGATGCCAGGACAATTTACCTTGATGATGAGCTTAAAGAAATCTTCCACGAGCAATGGGGAAAACGCAAATCTGCAAAAAAAATCTTACCCTATGTTTTCCTGAATCTTAATGGCAATGACAGGCTCAAACGATTTTACAAGACATGGAAGAAAGCTTGCAGTGACGCGGTAATTAGTGTAAAAGTTTTCCACGATTTTAGACGAACAGCTGTTCGAAATATGGTCCGCTCAGGCATACCTGAAAGAGTGGCAATGATGATATCTGGTCACAAAACACGATGCGTTTTCGACCGCTACAACATCGTCAATGATCAGGACCTGAAACTAGCTGCCCAAAGGCAGAGCGAGTACCTTCAGTCTCTCGATGGGCACAATTTGGGCACAATTTCTAAAATCGGGCAAAAAAACTAGACATTCGCAGTGTCTAACTTGTTGAAATCATTAAAAAGCCCTCGTAGCTCAGTGGATAGAGCACAGGATTCCTAATCCTGGAGTCGTAGGTTCGATTCCTACCGGGGGTACCATAAAATCAAGCCTTTAGCTCAACGCGAGTTAAGGGCTTTTTTATTTTCTTGCGTCTCTGACGCCTGCCACAATTTAGTGGAACAGGGGTTAAGCCGCTTTTCTGTTATTCCACCATTCCAACTCGTAAAGAGCCGGAGCCATATATCCATTCGTTGAATGCTTTCTTTGTCGGTTGT
>JALHSV010000568.1 GCA_022865525.1 Thermodesulfovibrionales bacterium | reverse complement strand
CACGGAAGGGAAAACCATGACAAAGGAACTGAGGTTACAAGGCACCAGGGGAAAGAACAGGGAAGAAGCGGCTCTTTTGGCACTGCAATGCCTGCTCGCAATTGCAGCAACACCGAAAAAAAATCAGAGGCCTTATCATTTATCATGACTGAAAAGACACCTAAGCACATCAGAGAGGAAATAGAAAAGCTGGTCAATGATCTGAACTACCACAGCTACCAGTACTATGTCCTTGATTCACCAGTCATATCAGATGATGAGTATGATCGTCTCTATTTTCATTTAAAAGACCTTGAAGACCGGTATCACTATATTCTGCCTGATTCACCGACTCAGAGGGTTGGAGCCCCTCCCCTCAACAAGTTTGATAAGGTGAAACACACAGAACCAATGCTCTCGCTCGACAATGCTTTCTCGTTTGACGAGATGCAAGAATTTGACAGGAGAATCAGGCGGCTCATCAGAACGGATGAAGATGTTGAATATACGGTTGAACCAAAATATGACGGCCTTGCCATTGAACTAACCTATAAAGATGGACTTCTGTATAAAGCTTCCACGAGAGGTGACGGATATGAGGGTGAAGATGTTACCCGGAATATCAAAACCATAAAGTCCATCCCCATGAAAATAGGTGAGGTCGGCATAGTCCCGGAGGAGATCGATATCCGGGGTGAAGTGTATATGGATATCGAAGAGTTTGGGAACCTTAATAGAGAGAGAGAAAAAAAAGGAGAGCCCCTCTTTGCCAATCCACGGAACGCTGCTGCCGGCTCAGTGAGGCAGCTCGATTCCTCTATCACTGCTTCCCGGAAACTTCATCTTGCATGCTATGGCATGGGTTCAGCAAAAGGGATAGATTTCAGAAGCCAGTGGGAGTTCATCAGATGGCTGGAAAAGGCACGGTTCCCCGTCCCCTCAATAGTAAAAAAAGAGCGGGGGATTGATAAGATTACCAGCGCCATCAGGGAGCTTGAGGAAAAGCGAAAGCACTTTTCATTCGAAACAGACGGTGCAGTAGTGAAAGTTAATGACTTTGGATTACAGAAGCAACTTGGCATGAAGACAAGAGAGCCCCGATGGGCAATCGCTTACAAATTCGCTGCTCATCAGGGGATAACAAAGATCCTGGACATACAGGGGAGCCTTGGGAGAACAGGTGTTATAACTCCTTTTGCCATTTTTGAGCCGGTGAGGATTGGAGGAGTTACTGTCTCACGTTCCACGCTCCATAATTGGGATGAGATGAAAAGGAAGGATGTGAGAATAGGCGACACTGTGGTTGTAGAACGGGCCGGGGATGTCATTCCCCATGTTATTGCAGTGATAAAAGACAAGAGGACAGGCAAAGAGAGAGACTTCCCTATTCCGCAAAAATGTCCGGTTTGCGGATCACGTGTTACAAGAGAAGAAGGAGAGGTTGCTGTACGATGCGTAGGCCTGAACTGCCCTGCTCAGGTTCAGGAAAAAATCATACATTTTGCCTCAAGAGGCGCCATGGATATTGAGGGTCTTGGCGAGAAAAATGTCGAACTCCTCTACGAAAAGGGTTTGATAAACCATTTTGTCGATATGTATAAACTAAAAAAGGAGGAGCTCTTGCTGCTCCCCCGATTCGCTGAAAAATCCTCCCGGAATCTCATCGATGCCTTAGAAAAAAGCAAGCAATCCACCCTTGCCCGATTCCTGTTTGCACTCGGCATCCTGCACGTCGGCGAGTACGCATCAAAACTCCTTGCCAGGAATTTTGAAAAGCTCGAAGACCTTTATCATGTCCAGCCCGAACGAATCATACAGATCAGGCAGATGGGTGAGAAGATCGCCCGCTCGGTATCAGACTTTTTTCATGATGCCGAGAATCTGGAAACGCTCAAGACACTAATATCTCTCGGAATGGAATTAACAAATCCTGATTTTGAAGGAAAGACTACCGATAAGGGGAAAAGACCTTTGGAGGGACAAACAATTGTTATTACAGGCACATTGTCGAAACCAAGGGAAGAAGTGGAAGAACACATCGAAAGCCTTGGCGGCCATGCTTCTTTAGCCGTTTCAAAAAATACCAATTATGTGATTGTCGGTGAAAATCCGGGTTCAAAACTTCAGAGGGCCCGGTCACTTGGAGTAAAAACCATTTCCTATGACGAATTTCTGAAGCTTATTGAGCACAACAGGAGCGGAGAAAACAGCAGTAATAACCTATTTTAAGGAGGTAAGGCAATGAGAAGAATGTTTTTTCAGGTAGTACTTTTAATCATTTTTACAGGCACCTCTCTGGCAATTTCACTTGATGATGTCATGAAAGGTTTGGGCGGTGCAACAAAAGCGGGAACAACTGATGACGCTACAGTAGTTTCAGGCCTGAAAGAAGCCCTTTCCATAGGGACGGAGAACTCTGTGAAAAATGTATCACAACTCGACGGCTACTTCGGCAATAAGATGATCAAGATCCTCATGCCGGAGAAGATCCAGAAAGTGGCTGATGTTCTCAAAATGGCCGGCTATCAGCAACAGGTCGATGACTTTATTATGAGTATGAACCGGGCAGCAGAAAAGGCTGCACCTCAGGCAGCCTCTTATTTTAAAGACGCAATCAAGGAAATGACCGTTGAAGACGCTACAAAAATTCTGAACGGAGGGGACACCTCGGCAACACAATTTTTCAAAGGCAAGACCCAGGATAAATTGTATACTGCATTCAAACCCGTAATTTCATCCAGCATCAATGATGTTGGTGTCACACGCTCCTATAAAGAAATGATGGGGCAGTATGAGTCACTTCCTTTCATGAGCAAGGAATCTGTGGACCTTGATCAGTATGTGACAAATAAGTCACTCGATGGTCTCTTTTACATGATCGGGCAGGAGGAAAAGAAAATCCGGACAGATCCGGCTGCCAGAGTTACTGACCTTTTAAAAAACGTCTTCGGGAAGTAGGGAAGAGAGGATTCCTGATTTAGCCGGACATGAGCATTTTTTGCTGATTTTTGGTCGAACTATTGTACCTGTCTGGAAATTCTGTCGGCTTCACTTCTTCATCAAAGCCGCAACTTGGACAAGCTTTGTTGTGAAGTACATCTGCAAAGGATAAGGATGAATCATATCGTAAATTGATGATTTCTATTCAAAGGATAGTATGACGGTTGGTACACGGGCAATCTCTGTCGAATAGCACCAAGCTTGTAACTGCGAGGCTTTTGACTGACGATGAACGGGAAATTTTTATAACCTTCTGCACTGTTATGTGGGGAGGGTCGTGTGTATTGTTTCTTTAGGCATATTCAATAACAGGAACCGAGCGCTTAACAGCAAAACTTTTCTTGTGCAATTTAATGCGCTCAATTTCATGCATTGTCTCTGCCTCAAGATAACTTTCACCGCAGTGTGGACACGAGACGATAGGGACATTTTCTATGATCAAAATATCCTTGCCCTTGCCGTAAGTCCGTGCAACTCTCCGGATTCGAGCGCCCTGCTTTCCGCAAAAATCGCAAATCATTTGTCTCTCCATTCCCATAAGATATTATGGCACATACACAGTGATGATAACCAACTTGCCAGTTGGACTTAGTTTTGCGATAACTTCAACCTCTCCATCAGAAAGAGATTTTCCTTGTATACGGTATTTCCACTCGGCAGTGGCCTTGTCTTTCTGTCTTTCCAGAATCTTTCCGGTAAGAATACATCGTTCAACATCAAAGACTGTCAAGCAGTCGTCATTCATTTCCTCGTCGGCGTGAATCGATACGATGTATTCAAGCCTGCGAATCTTATCTCGCATCTCTTTCAAAATGCGATCAAACATTTATATCCTTTCGTCTGTCGAAGACATATAGGTCATCTCTGCACATGACACAAATTGAGGGCCTCCCTCACCTTTTCCACTTTGTCTCTAATACGTTTTTTCTCTGAGAGCGTTTTTTCAAACCGACGACTCGCCTGTGATACTGCTGATTCCCTGATGCTGAACTTCCTCCCAATCTCCTTAAGAGACAACCCACTGAACCGGTGACTCAGATAGATAACAGCTTTCCTTGAATGTTCCGGACTGTCCTGAAACTCCAGCCAAACTCTATCCGCAATTGTTTCAAGGGATTCCTTTTTCAATGCGGCAACAGCCGGTACATCCCGATCCCTCTTCCTGCCTCCAAGATATTTCTTCTTTATCCCGTTGATGAAATCTGGCCTTCCCAGTATGGTGGAAGCTTGTGCTTCCTTCAGAGGGTTTTCTTCTGCTGCGCCGAGCTTCGCTTCCACAAAGGCACGATATCCCCTTTGAGCTTCTCCCGACGCCTTGCCGAAGTACCCCAACAGCCAATCGGTCGTCAGCCACTGGGCAGCCTTCTTCTCACCGATGTACTGCAAATAACTCGACCACGGATACTTCTCCGGTTGGTTCACGAGACCGGCTCGTACCGGATTTAGATGGATATATCGTGAGAGTTCCCCGGCGTATTCTTCGGCGTCAACGATGATCGCCTTGTATCTGCCCTGGAAAAGATGACCGAACCTGTGGTGTCGCTTATTAAAGTATACCGTGTAGGCGCCGTTTATATGCCGTACAATCTGAGACAGATTGCCGGAGGGTGTTGACAGGAGAAGGTGATAGTGATTGTTCATGAGGCAATAGACATGGATAACTGCTTTATATCGAACGACCGCCGTCTCCAGATAGGCCAGAAAACGTTCTCTGTCCCTTTCATCCCTGTATATGTCCTTTCGCTCGTTGCCACGGGCGGTTACATGATAAAAGGCATCGGGATATTCTATTCTGAGCGGCCGTGACATGGTCAAGCATTGTAATAGTAACTGTTATGGGTTGTCAAATGTGTAGACCTGACCCTTGTATTTTCTGTTTTAAAATCAATCTTTAGGTATCTTGACGAAGTCATCCTCATAATTCCCTTCTTTTGCCTTCGTATGACAGGCTATACAGTTTGAGCGGGAGCCTATCGTCTTACGTTTATAGACGTCTGGGGAAATCTCATCATGTTTTTTCCTTATATATGGAATATCTGTGATCTTTGTCGGCTTATTTGTACCAACAGAGGCAAGTATCTTCTTCGATATCTCGGAAGTGTTGTCCTCAACACTGTTTGTTTTCAGAT
>JALHSV010000567.1 GCA_022865525.1 Thermodesulfovibrionales bacterium | reverse complement strand
TTATCTAAGTTAGTAAAGTGTTCCATAATGGCAACTAAGAGTGTGGCTGCGTGTAAGATGTTAGCTGCTACTTTATCAAATAATTCAAAAAAGTTTTGCTTTTTTGAGAATACTCTCATTTATTGCTCTCCTTGAAGGTTTTGAATTATCTCTAATCCTTCCATCGTGTCAGCAGACCCTGCCACTTTTAGGGCGCTTCCTCTGGACGTTTACCCTGAACATCCCGGAAAGACAGTCTTTCTCTTAGCCTTCCTAATTCAGGTATTTTATCATTTTTAGGAGGACAGCGCCAAAAGATATTTTCAGCTGGGGCTGGGGTTCAGCAATGAACCCTAACTACCAGACCGCCTCTTGGAGTCCCCGTAGAGATCAATAGTTCGCATAGAAAGAGGGATTTTGAAGAGGTTCAACCATATCTCATATAATCAAAGAAATAAACACTTCTGTAATCAAATTTAATCATTTCTTCATAATATCTTCATAATTAAATAGTATATTATAAATAAAGTATCTAAATGCGTTGCTGATGGTTGTCGGCAATAAACGGATTATGGTGTCGAATGTCACAAGATATAATATAAGAAAATACCAGATCGGTTCACAGTCTAAAAATTTAAGGCCATAAGGAGGAGTAAATGAGAAAACTCTGTTTCATTTTGTTAGTAATAACTCTAACTGTTTTAACTATGACAATTTCCGGTATTGCCTTTGCACACCCCAGTAAAGGAAGTGACTGTTCGCGATGTCATAACTCAACACCAACACCGCCAGCGCCTTCCAATACCACGCCTCAGAAGGCCACCGGATCTAGTTGCACGAAGACATCTGAAGATACTTTAAAATCATGCAAGTCTGGTGTACAAGATGACTACTGGCTTGGCATAGCCAAGTGTGATAACCTGCCCTCTTCAGAATCAAAAACGTGTAAACAGCAGGCCAAGACAGACATGAAAGCGGGAAATGAAGAATGCAAAGCCCAGTTTGATGCACGGAAGGAGATTTGTAAGGATCTGGGTCAGGGTATATACAACCCGGTTATTAATCCTTCTGATTTTGTGAATAACATTGATAACCCATTGTTCCCATTAACGCCTGGAACTACCTTTATCTATGAGGGCATGACAGAAAAAGGCAATGAACACGTCGAAGTAAAGGTCACTCACAATACAAAAGTAATCCTCGGCGTAACCTGTATCGAAGTAAGGGATACAGTCACAGTTAACGGAATATTGGCTGAAGACACTCTTGATTGGTATGCCCAGGATAAAGACGGTAATGTCTGGTATTTCGGAGAAAATTCTCTTGGATATGATGGAAACGGTGAGATCGTCAGCCTTGAAGGCTCATGGAAAGCCGGGGTGGATGGAGCCAAGCCGGGAATAATAATGGAAGCGCATCCACAGGTGGGTGATGTATATCGTCAGGAATTTGCTCTCGGTGTGGCTGAAGACATGGCTGAAATACTTAGTCTTAATGAATCTGTCTTGGTTAATTCTGTAACATATAACAACTGCTTGAAGACGAAAGAGTTTTCACCGCTTGAGCCTGATGTCCTCGAAAACAAGTTTTACGCTCCTGGTGTTGGAAATATTCGAACAGTTGACACTGTAAGCGGAGAATTTCTTGATCTTGTGCAAATCAAGACTGAGTGAAGATTTTTAAAAATAACTTTTTAGAAAAGTATTTACTATCCATTCAAAGGAGGTAGTGGAGAATATTCCTCCATTACCTCCTTATGTTTTCCAATCGTGTTGATTGCCCCCGACAGGATGATCTGGCTCAATTCTGGTCAATAAAAAAATTACAACCGATATGTCTCCATGATTGAAATGTTTGCTTAAATATCTCCCAGTATACCTGAATAAACGATAATGCCTTTTGGGATTCTTACGGTTTATTTTAATAAACCATAACATTACAATATACACTACAGACAGGAAAGAATTTCTAAAAAAACAAATTAGGCGGATTATAGGGTCCTTCAAGAAGGATTAAATTTGTGCGAATCTTATTTGTGGAAGATGACGAGAAGATAGCCTTCTTTATTACAAATGTTGGAAAGAATTGAAACTTTGATAAACGGGATGAGGACAGGATTGGACAACGTTGCCCACGACTTGCGCACCCCGATAACGAGATTACGCGGCACCGCTGAAATAGCATTACATGGAGAACAGAATATTGATGCTATAAGAGAAGCATTACTTGACTGTTTAGAAGAGTCGGAACGAGTTCTCGTAATGCACAACATCCTTATGGATATATCTGAAGCGGAAACGGGAACAATGAAACTGGATTGGGAAGAAGTTGATCTTGTGTCCCTCATAAACGAAGCGACAGATCTTTACAGTTATGTCGCTGAGGAAAAGAAGATTTCGGTTCGGAAGTTTTTGCCGAAAGAACTTTACCTGACTGCTGATCCTAACAGGTTACGGCAAGTTTTATCAAATCTAATAGACAACGCCGTGAAATATACTACGAGCAGCGGGAGTATAGATATTGAAGCCTTTCAAAAAGACCAACAAGTCGGTATTACCATCAAGGACACCGGAATCGGAATTCCACCTGAAGAAGTTCCCCGAATCTGGGATCGCCTGTATCGTGGCGATAAAAGTCGATCACAGCGAGGAATAGGGCTTGGCCTGAGTCTTGTGAAAGCTATTGTTCAAGCACATAGAGGGCAGGTTGAGGTTTCAAGTACTGCCAATAGAGGGTCTTCTTTTACTGTCTACATTCCCCAAAAGCCTTGACTTGACATCTTTCCGGTTTTTCGTAAATCTTTCCTTTCAAATATGTAATGTTTAGGAAAGATTCAGGCAATCTTCGGTAATTAAACTTAATAACGTAAGTTGCGACGTTCCAACGGAAAGGTGATTCAGAGTAATCGAATCAGATCTTCCTTTGCTTCTCATGACATGACAAAAGAAAAACAGTATAGAGTGCTTTTTAGATGGTGGCGTCAACTCTCTCTCCTTATCGTTTTTTTTCTGCTTGTTGTTTTACAGGTGACGGCAGTCCTATCTTTTCCGGACACAGGTAAAACGTTAAGTGAGAAACTTGATGCACTGAAGAAAATTGAAGGAGGGTTTACCTTTGCAGTCATAGGCGACAACCGGGCAGGTAAAAGCTACGATGATATTTATCGTGAGCTCATTGCACAGGCGATGAAACATAACCTTGATTTCATGGTACATACCGGCGACATGATCCGTTCTCCTAAGGAAGAATATTGGGAACATTTTAAGGCGATCTCAAAAGCGGTAACGGTTCCGTATTTTTTTGTCGTGGGCAATCATGATGTAGAAGATAAGAAAAGTGAGGGTTTCTATAAAAAGCGTTTAGATCTGCCGGGGAACGAATTGTACTATTCTTTTCCTGTGGGGGACTCTCTTTTTATCGTTTTAGATTCAAAACTTCCCGGACAGAATCATAAGGTAATCGCAGAACAATATGAATGGCTGAAAGGGGTTCTGTCGAGTTCAGGCAATAAGCATAAGTTTGTATTCATCCATCATCCGCTTTTCCCTGACAAAGGGCGAGGGCATCACTATGGGGAAAGTCTTGACAAGTTCCCGAAAGAGAGGGGTCGTCTCCACGCGCTTTTTATAAAGCATAAAGTAACCAGGGTTTTCCAGGGCCATGAACACCTTTATTTGCGGAAGACAGTAAATGGTATCACCTATATTATCAGCGGTGGAGGAGGCTCACCATTATACGCAGAGGAGAGCAATGGCGGGTTTCATCATTTTGTTTTAGTAACCGTTGATGGAGATACGGTAAGCGGAAAAGTGATAGATAGCCAGGGAACAGTCAGAGATACATTTACATTATGAGATTACTTTTTCCTACAATGATTATCACCATACTTATTTCCTTATTAATCGGAGGGCTTTGGGCCTGTCCCTATGATTAGTTCCTGTTATAATGGTTAGCATCAGTATGTGAATATTTTTTCCACTGTCGATAAATGAGGAGATCTCAATTATTCAGAATAATGAACAAATAAACCCTTCCGTCTCGTCCGGTAAGCCGGAGATTATCGCATGGTGGCACTACCTTCTGGTGATGGGCATCACGGCAGTGCTGATGCTCTCAAGCCTCAGTATGACCCCGCTCGATAATCATGAGGCATTAGTCGCCGTCACCGCTAAGACAATGACCGAGCCTACTCACTGGATAAACCCCGAGGTATACGAAAAACCCATACCACCTAATACACCATTGAATCACTGGCTTGTGCCGGTTTTCAACGGCCAGCCGAGGCTGGTCAAGACCCCCTTGGCATACTGGCTGGTTGCTGGACTGGTCAAAGTCGGAATGCCGATGGATGAGTTCACCTCCCGCCTTCCATCTGTGATTGCAGCAGTGCTTACTGCAATGGTGGTGCTTGCGCTCGGAGGCAGAATTATGCCGCCGCGTGCTGCGCTTTTAGGAGCACTGATGTTTTCCTCTTCCATGGGAATATATAACTGGGGAAGAAACGCCCGGCCTGAGATGTTTCTCTGCCTGTCGATGACCGTTACAATGGCATGTTTTTACCTTGGCATTACCTCGGCAAAATCCAGGAAGAGGCATGCATGGATGATGGCTGCATGGCTTGCTGCCGGCTTGGGGAACCTGAGCAAGGAGTTTGTGCCTCTTTTTTTGGCACCCTCGATTGTGCTCTATCTGGCCTGGAAAGCCGCTGAGACTGACAACTCCCCGAATGCTGATCAAAGTCAGTTTCTGCTGAAAACGACTTTGATCTCCCTGGCAGGCCTGAGCGTTGCGGTTGTAATACAGGCATTCCCCTTTTTATACTGGTGGGAGCCCCTCGGCATGCCCCTGGAAATAGGAAAAAACCTGGGTATTGTCGTGCTTGCGGGTATACCGCTTATATGGTTTGTCCTGCGCTGCCGTACCCACCGCCAGTTGATACCTCTGCTGCCGACAGTAGCACCGGGAGCGATCCTCATGTTTTCGCTGTTTCTTCCCTGG
>JALHSV010000076.1 GCA_022865525.1 Thermodesulfovibrionales bacterium | reverse complement strand
CGATTATACTCCGCAGTTTCTAAGAGTATATCACAGGTGCGTTTTTCGGGAAGGAAGAAACCGATTACAGTTATCCTTGTTCCTGTCTGAGGGCTGTACCTGCCAGTGTTCAGTTTGAATATGGCAGTAATAGTTAAGATAGATGGTTAAAATATGCAATGGCAAAAGGATTGAGGATCGCCTATTTTCGAAAACATGAGCTGTCGTTTTCTAAAAAGCTTCCAAAGATAATATCACTGAATAGGCTGAAAATATCTAAAATGTTCTGGCTGAAAGTAATATCTCAAAATATCACGCCTTGAAATAATACCAACTAAAAGACCGCCCTCTGTTACCGGTATTCTTATTATGTTTTTTTCAAGCATGATATTTAAAATATCATCTAACGATGCCGTTATATCAACGGTTACCGGATCTTTAGTCATTATGTCATCGGCTCTAAGTTTTTCAAGATCCTTGCCCTCGCGTATATGTTTTAAAAAATCAATTTCAGTGACTACACCTATAACCCTTCCATCACCATCAGTTACCGGCATCCCACTGAAGAAACCATAAAATATTTCAAAAGCTATTTCTTTTACTGGTGCATCTTTCCTTGCGGAGATAGCTGGTCTTGTCATGATTTTTCCTAAGTCAAAATGTGCATTTTTCAATTTGAGCTCCTTTCCGATTAGTGTTAATCAGCGATTGCAGTGATTGTTGAAAAAATATCTATATAATATCCTACATTATCATTGTCATTGATTTCCATTGTACTGCTGCATTTTTAGCCGGGATTCAAAAATCATAACTATAATGAGAGCGACATAGTTATCCCTCTGTTTTCATTAAAGCCTGGACCGGTTTAAGCCCATACGGGCTTCCTTCTTCTATGGCTGTGAGGACGGTACCCCCTCCAGTAAAAAAATAATACTGTGTATTGTCCAGAACAGACAGGTAGAGACCGGGGCAGAGGTTTTTAAACTCCTGAAGGGTATCACCTCCGCCGTACATCTTTATGGCGATTCTGTTCCTGTCAATGGTGCTGTCCAGCGCGGCCGAGCCCGCTGAAAAATGCGGCGTATATAAATATCTGCAAACCCTGCAAGCTGAATGGCAAATTTATCCCTGATCTCTCCCCCAGCTTCTTCACCCTGAAACCAGCGGGTATTGGGAAGATATATACCGCATTATGAAAAAGGTTCAAGTGTATTTAAAAACCGCCGATGAAAAAATGATTAATGCTTTCCACTTCCTGTATTTCTTAGTTTCAAAAAAAGACAAAATGCTGTAGATTATAAGCAAATAATCAGCAGATACGTATATCTGACATCATCAACTATCCCTGATATTTATGAGAAGATAACTGAAGGAACAAAAAGATTTGGAAATATTGATCATCGTTGCAGTAATAATTATTATTTTTGTTGTATTACCCAAGATAAAAAAGAGAATAAGAAAAGCGTCAAAAAACAGTAAATAAATCAGAGAAACTTGCCCCGAAGAAACTGTGTTGCCTCCTTCCTCCTACATACAGATGTGATATAAAAAGAGAAGGGTAAAGGCAGGAGAGCTTGCTACTTCCTGGGTCTCTGAACCCTTAGTACAGTCTGTTCCCTGCCTCCTTAAGCCATGATAAGTTGATTGGGTCATCTATGAACCCTCGTAACGCGGGAGGATTGGCTTGGAGGCATACCCTGCCTGATCCTGGAAAAAACCAAGAGGAGGTATTGTATGGGAAAGATGTATGTAGGAATCGATATCGCAAAGGACAGGTCCTCTGCCTGTGGTATCGAAGAAGGTGGCAGAACTCTTTTTGAGCTAACGTTTACCATGGATGGGGCCGGATTTGCTGAACTCCTAAAGACAATTGAAGCAAATGGTGGTACCCCAGGGAATGTCGTAGCTGCAATGGAATCTACGGCGTGCTATCACATTAATCTGTATTCATTTCTTTCAGCAAAAGGGATCGATGCTGTCATTATAAACCCGCTTCTTATTGCAAACTACGCCAAGCTCTCGTTGCGAAGAACAAAGACAGACAAGAAGGACGCAAAAACCATAGCCCGGTTTATCCTTGCGCATAAGGATTCAGTAACACAGCTTGCTATTTCTCAGGATATGCAGGATATAAGGGACATGGCGAGGGAGCGAGAATCTCTGTGCTATCAAATATCTGCAGCGAAGGTGGAGATACAGAGGGTTTTACAGACGACATTTCCCGAGTTAGCGGCCATGACCAATCCTCTCACGAAAGTAATGTTGCATTTCATCCAGCGATTTCCTTCTGCCCGTCTTGTGAGTATCGCAAAGCCAAGTGCTATCGAAAAAACACTCAAGGAAAAGCCATGCAGCTGCCGGCTGCGGTTCACCTCGAAGGACCTTATAGAAGCAGCCCGCACATCGATTGCAACGGTAAGCCCGGCAAAAGAACTTATTCTATCAGGGAAGATTGAGACGCTTATCCATCTTCAGAAGAGGCGTGATGAACTCACAAAGGCACTCACAAAGTACTGCGAATCGACGATTGTAGAGGATCTGCGAATTGTGACCTCCATTAGCGGCATCAACAATACTATGGCTACCGCGCTACTGGCAGAAATTGGGCAGATCGGCAATTACCTTTCACACAAACACTTGATTGCATTTGCAGGTATTGATCCGACAGTGTATCAGTCAGGTAAGTATGAAGGCGCAAGCAGAATATCCAAGAGAGGGAATCGTCATCTCAGACGAGTCATATGGCTTATGACAATCAGTGTCATCCATCATAATTCTGTATTCAGAGATTACTTTTTGAAGAGACGAAACGAAGGACAACCGTTTAAGAAGGCGGTGTTTGCAACAGCTCATAAGCTTATGAGAGTTATCTTCGCCATGTTATCGAAGAAAACTTCTTTTGTAGCGGAGTGCGTATAGTTGACTG
>JALHSV010000566.1 GCA_022865525.1 Thermodesulfovibrionales bacterium | reverse complement strand
CCTGACGTGAATCTGCATGGATTGACGAGTCCGATGATGAGCTCAGGAGCCGTGTGATAATGTTGTTTCTGAGAACGCTTTGTTGGGCAGCCTTCCCATTTATCAAACCATCGTTTCTTCCATATTTTACTCTGTTCTCCCTCTGATCATTTCACCGCTGTCTTACTCTTTCCCATGACTCTACATTCCCACTCACTACTCGAAAGATTGGATGCGGCAGAGGGGCATTTACCTTTACTATCCTTTCGTATTGCTCTTTATCTCGCTTCTCAAGCTTATCCTTCAAATGACCTATTTCGTACTCAAGCTGACCGTCGGTTACGATGATTTCTCGATCTGCAAATATCGGTCCTATCTTCTCTCGATTGAATGCAAATCCCCGTTTCGTCGCTTCTTCATATATCGCCAATAGGTATGAATCTATCAGCCTTACTGAATCGGCTTGCCCTTTGAAACGTTCTAGTTGTGGATGATTCCGATACCCTTTGGTTTCCCCACAAAGAACTTTGCGAGCTAATAGCCCCTCACGCCAACAGGCTACCAGACCTATCGTATCAAGATAACAAGGGTGTATACACCACAATCGCATACGTTTTGCCTTCCAAGTTATTCGGCTGGTTTTTCCAGTTAGCAAGAGATGCTGCCCAACGAGACTGTCGAAAAACCGAAATTTTGAAAGCCGTCCCTCGGTCAGGCGCTCGAATTTTCCCACGGACAGGGGGTGAAACGGGGGGACAGGCTCAAACTAGGCTTACGTGTGCGCCCCCGAACACGTGGATCTTGCCGATATTGTGTACCAGAGCGAACAACCCCCATTGTACATCCACTTTGCGTTTGGTACGCAGGGTGAAACGATCCATGTGTTTATGTACACAGATGTTCGCGAAGACCGGCTCAACAATCCCGAGCCGCCGCGCGTAGATCTTCTTGCCCGCTTCGCTATCAATCTTGGCTTTCATCAGATCGATCAAGTTCGGCTGACCCGTGTCCACTTGAATCGAAAGATACCTGCGCGAAGTGTCGGACTTGCTCAAACAGCGCGAGCGCAGCGGACAGGCGGCACAGTCTTCGGCGCGGGCTTGGTAGACATCATACGTGCGGTGACGGTTGACCTGGTTGCGGGCATGACATTTCAATTCTTTTCCGTTCGGACAAAGATAGACCTGCTTGCTTTCATCATAAGAAAAATCCGCCGCGCTGAAAGGACTCGACTTGGCGTCTGCCTTCTTCTTATCTTTGAAACGTTCTTGATCGGCAAAGCGCGGATCGCGTTGGCGGAATTGGATATCGGGAATGTACGCGTCAACTTTTTCATCTTCGCAGACTGCCAGGCTGTCGAGCGAATGATAGTTGCTATCGGCGGTGAGTTCTTTGCCCACGAAGTAGTCCGGGTCTTTGCCAATGGCAACCAGATTCTTTTTCGCATCATCCAGCATCGGCTTGAGGTTTTCATGATCCTGGCTGGCGAAAGCCTCCGCGGCGAGAATCACCTGATGTTTGGAATCGACCAGCGCCTGCGCGTTGTAGCCCTGCACGACGCCGTGCGAGGTGGTCATCTTCGCGGATTCATTATCCACCGCGTTGCTTTGGATCTCTTTGCCACTGCTGCCGATCTTGGGTTCGCGATCCTTTAGAAATGTATTCAGCCGCTCGACCTGCAACTGGAAGCGGCGTTCGCGTTTCTTCTGGCGCTCGAGAACCACCTCGGGCTGTTTATCCGCCTGGGCATGTTCGGCGATCACGCGCTCGAGTTTTTCCTTCAACTTGTCGCGTTTGTGTTTGAGTTCTTCGAGCGTGCCGCTCCATTCTTTGGAGACGTTCGCGGAGAGTTTCACCCCGTCGAGGCTGAAGTGCGTGCCGCCCAAGAGTTCCAATTCATCACACACGAAGAGGATATCGCTGAAGATGGAGGAAATCTCGTTTTGCATGGAAGAGACAAATGAAGCAATGGTGCTATGGTCGGGGGCGTAACCGTATGAGAGGGCAATGAAGATGATGTTTTCATGACAGGCGCGTTCAATCTGTCTGGAACTGATCATACCTTTGGCGTATGCCAGCAGAATGACTTTGAGCAATATTTTGGGATGGATGGCAGCCGCGCCGGTCTCGTCATTTTTGTATCGCTCATCGAAGACCGACAGGTTGATGTTCTCGTCCACCAACCGGTTGATGGTGTGTTCCAAGGTCCCCGGGACAAGTTGGTCCTGGAGCGAGATGGGGAGCATGATCATTTGATTTTCATTGCTTGGTTTGTATTTTGCCATGGATTCCTCTGCGTATAGAACCCCGGCGCATGAATTTGGTTATTAAAATCCCCCACTTTTTCGACAGTTTCAACGGTTTGCGTTACCTGCGTGTGGGCGGGCGTGGATTCTGTTTGGGAGCAGGAAAAACTCGAAGCCAGAAAAATGCTCGAAAATGCCGCAGAATCCCACACGTCAGGTGCACGCTTTGTTAGGCACGGTTTTTCATAGAGATTCATGGCATCAGGTATTGTAATTCTTCTTGAACTGCTAGCATATATTCATTTGCTTTATTTGGTGGTAAATACTTGTTTAGGGCATTTTGCGCATCAACTGGTTGTCCTGCTAGCAGATAATAGACTGTGATATTGTAAAGTGTGTTTATAGCCCTTGAATATTCCCAATTTGTTTCTTTGTCAAACTTCAGATACTCTTCATCTTCAGCGGTTGGATTGTAATAATAATTGGCGCTCAAAAGAAGAAATGGCATGTTTGGATTCTGTTTTCTGAATTCGTCGAGAAAATTAAAAGCCTTATTAAAGTCGAAAGAGAGAGCGTTCTTGAATTTATTAGTTGCTGGGACATAACCTGATTTTGGTTGATATTCAAAAACAACCGAGGGACGAGCGTCGCAATCGCAGAAACTTGGCCAGAGACGATACGGGACAATATACTCGTAAGTTCCGTCTCCATTTAAATCGGTAAAAGTCCCAGTGCGGAAACTACCAATGTCCATTATCTTTTCTAACTTATCGCCAACTTCGTAAATTATAGTTCCTACGCAACAGTTACCACCGCCCCAATTTGTAATGACAATATCAGGCTTTCCATTTCCAGTTAAATCGGCTCCCGTTTCTTCTCTAAATCTAGCAGGATGACCCCAAATTTCAATTTGTTGATTTCCCTTTGATGAAATTGTGACGGCACAGGGCGAGAAAGAAGAAAAGCGCTTATCGCTGATACACCAATTTCTTAATACATATTTTCCTAGATACAGTTCGTGAAATGTGAAGTCCTTCATCTGAGTAGTGGGGGTTATTGGCAAACAATCCATTCTAGGAACACATGTAGGCCACGCCACAAATTCAGGAGTTGAATACCCGTGAAGCGTTTCAGGGGTCGCTATTTGCTCAGAGGTCGGTGTTGCTGTTAGGGTGCTGTCTATGATTGGCAATGGTATCGTGCTTGGAAGTGCATGAGTGGGTAATATCGTCATGGGGGTAGGGTACGGCGTCACACCACCGCAAGCCGCAAGAAAAACTATACAAATGAAATATATCAGTGCGATTCTAATTTTCATGTGTCTACGACAAGTGCCTAACGGCCTGCGTTAGCTGTGTGTGGGCGGGTGTGGATTCTGCTTGGGGCCAAGTATAAACCTGAAGCCGGGAAAATGCCCATGAAGTAATCTTGAAGATACAGTGCCATAGCATGTGCCTGAAACGACCAACCTCCACGGCCAAGCCATAAAACGGGAGAATCCCACACGTCAGCTG
>JALHSV010000565.1 GCA_022865525.1 Thermodesulfovibrionales bacterium | reverse complement strand
AGGGGGAGCGGGGGTGAGTTTTTTCGTATGTTTGTAAGAACTGAATACTTACGCCGCCATCTGTTGACAATTGAAGATATATACTATATATTATATATCGAGGTGCAGGATGCAGAAGAAGCTTCTTTTGTCCATTGATGAACAGGTTTACTTGGGCCTGCTACGTGTTGTTGGTCGCGGCAAGATCAGCCACTTCATAGAAGAGCTGATAAGACCCCTGGTCACCGGAGAAACGCTTGATGATGCCTATAAAACCATGGCGGCTGACCGCCAGCGTGAAGAAGAAGCCCTTGCATGGAGCAATGCCATGATCGGAGATGTAAAGAATGAAACGCGGTGAAGTATGGTGGGTAAATCTTGATCCCTCGATCGGAACAGAGATCAAAAAAACTCGCCCTGCCGTTATCATTAGTAATGATTCCGCAAACAAGTTCTTGAACCGGGTGCAAATAATTCCCCTGACCAGCAATGTCGAAAATTGCTATCCAAGCGAAGCAATAATTAAGCTGAATGGGAAAGATAGCAAAGCTATGGCCGATCAAATCACTACTGCCGACAAGAAACGATTGAAAGATAAAATAGGATCGGTATCGTCTAAGGACATGATGGCAATCGAAAAAGCGGTTAAAATTCAACTGGGCTTGCCCTTGTAGAGGATCAAATGCCAGGTCAACGTATTGGTTATATCAGGGTCAGCAGTTTCGATCAGAATCCCGAACGGCAACTGGAGAATATTTCGCTCAATAAGGTCTTTACCGACAAAGCCTCCGGCAAGGATACCAAGCGGCCCGAGCTCGAGGCGCTCCTTGCCTTCGCTCGTGAGGGAGATATTGTTGTTGTGCACAGCATGGATCGCCTGGCTCGAAATTTGGACGACCTGCGGCGGCTGGTCCAAATGCTGACCAAACGGGGCATCCGGATCGAGTTCGTCAAGGAAGGCCTGAATTTCACCGGCGAGGATTCGCCCATGGCCAATCTGTTGCTCTCGGTGATGGGCGCTTTCGCTGAATTTGAGCGGGCTTTGATCCGCGAACGCCAGCGCGAAGGCATCGCCCTTGCCAAAAAACGTGGAGCGTACCGTGGCCGCAAGAAAGCGTTATCACCTGAGCAGGTAGTCGATCTGCGCCAGCGGGCCGCTGCCGGCGAACAAAAAGCCGCCCTTGCCCGCGAGTTTGGCATCAGCCGCGAGACCTTGTACCAATACTTGAGATCGGACGATTCAGGCGCTCCATGAGAAGAGCAAGCCCATCTATGATACATACCTACAATACTTGCCGTCGGCAGATCATTCGTGGACTCCGTTCGGCACAGGAGAATAACATTGACCGGAAGCAAGCCAAATGACTACATCAAACGCAATAGAAGAAACACCTGACATTCCTATCCAGGTCTTTGAGAGATTTCTTAAAGCCCTTGAGGACACGGACGTGTCGGCCGAGTTGGTTGCACGACTTCGTAAGACTCTCTTGGAAGAGCAGACCTTCACGGAGAGCGTGCTGAAGGTGGCCGTTTTGGGCGAGGAGCCTCTGCCATGATCCGAGTAGAGTCTATTACGATCAAGGAGTTTCGCGGAATCCGCGATCTAACCTTGGACTTCAATGGGAAGAATTTCGCCGTCTGTGGTCCTAACGGCACGGGAAAGAGTGGAGTGGTCGATGCTCTGGAATTCGTCCTAACTGGAAATGTTTCCCGCCTCTCTGGAGAGGGGAAAGGCGATGTTTCCCTCAAGCATCACGGGCCCCATGTAGACATGCGGAATAACCCCGACAAGTCGCGTGTGACGGTTAAAGTCACGATCCCCAGCCTGGGCAAGACCGTCACTATAGAGCGAAGTCTAAAGACACCAACTGCAGCCAACGTAACGCCGAGTGATCCAGCAGTGCTCGACGTGCTCCGGCAAGTGAAAGCGCATTCTGAGATCGTACTCTCACGTCGGGAGTTGATCCGGTACGTGCTAGCGACGCCCGGCAAACGCGCAGAGGAGGTCCAAGCGCTGCTCCATCTCGATCAGGTGGAACAGGTTAGGGGCGGTCTGCAGAAAATCGCAAATAGTTGCGAGAAGCAATTGAGCCCCCTCGGCACAACGGTCGCACTTGCCAGCGACAAGCTCTTGAGTGCTCTGGGGATTCCCGAAATAACAAAGGAGAAGGTGCTTGCTATTGCAAACACCCAACGAGTGTTCCTCGGTCTCCCGGCGCTTCCAGACCTGACAGAAACAATATCTCTCAAGGACGGTATGGGAACGCCAGTACCGACTCAGCTCCAGCGTATTCCTAAAGCCCAAGCCCTTGCAGACATCAAAGCTACTCGTGAGGCACTCGCGGAGATTTCCGGTACCCTCACAAGTACATGTATTGCAGAAGTGACGGCCGACCTCACCGCTCTTACCGATGATCCGGTGATTGCGGCAAGCGTGAAACGAGATACCTTTTATGCGACAGGGCTTGAAATTATCGAGGCTGGAACGTGTCCATTTTGTGATATGCCTTGGGACTTGGACGAGCTCAAGAAACACATACAGGTCAAGATTACCCACTTGAAAGAAGTGTCGCGTAAACGTACAGCAGTGGAAAAAAAGATCGCTCCATTGATTGCACTCCTCCGGAAAGTTCAGGTCGCGATTGACACATTGGTCCGCTATGCCGCGTTTGCAACACCTCCTTTGGCTATGAAGGGAGCTATTGACTACAGTGCCTATTGCAAATCTGTCGGCAACAAGTTGACAACCATCCTTCCTCTGGTCGACACGATCAGGGTCCTCTCGAAAGTACCGATCGTACCACAGGCCGTCCTTGATGCGATAGAAGAGTTCGAGAAAACAGTCGCAGTTCTCCCTGAACCGACGAAGCGGGACGCGGCCTTGGACTGGCTCACGATTGCGCAAGAGCGGCTTCAGGTCTGGCGCGACGCAAAGCGAAGGTATAAGGCTGCAAAGGGGCAGGCTCAAAGCGCACGACAGGTGTCTGAGATTTATGTCGCCACCAGTGACAAGGTCCTCGAGGGAATTTATTCGGACGTCGAGAAGCATTTCGCGGCATTCTACCGATTCGCCAATCGCGACGATGAAGACAAGTTCAATGCTATGCTCGTACCCTCGATGGGGAAACTTGGATTTGACGTCGATTTCTATGGTCGCGGCTTCTTTCCGCCTGGTGCATATCATAGTGAGGGCCACCAAGACAGCATGGGCCTGTGTTTATACCTAGCTCTAATGAGGCATCTTCAGGGTGCTGGGTTCACGTTCGCTGTGCTCGACGACGTCCTCATGTCTGTGGATGCTGGTCATCGTCGCGAAGTGTGTGCGCTTCTGAAAACGGAGTTTCCAAACACGCAATTCATCATGACCACGCATGACCCGATTTGGCTTCGCCTTATGAAGACCGAAGGACTTATCGGAGGGCGGTCCGCAGTGCAGTTTAAGAACTGGAACATCGACATCGGCCCGACTCAATGGGATGAGCGAGACGTGTGGACAGAGATCGACGAACATCTGAAGGAAAACGATGTACGAGCAGCTGCTGCTCTTCTCCGACATTACCTAGAGTATGTATCGGCAGAAGTGTGCCACCGATTGCGTGCCCCAGTGGAATTTCATGGCGACGCCCAGTATCAGCTCGGTGAATTGTTGCCGGCAGCTATCAAGCATATGCGAAAACTCTATGTCCGTGCGAAGGAGGCCGCTAATTCTTGGAACCAGAGGGAGGTAGTCGAACAGGTTTCTACCCAAGCGTCTAAATTTGCCATTCTAGCCGAAACCTCAATGGTGGAGCAGTGGCAAATAAATGTTGCCGTACACTTCAATTCATGGGATAACTTGGGGAAGGATGACTTTGCACCAGTGGCAAAAACGTTCCGGGAACTATTGGTCGGATTCACCTGCTTGGATTGTGGTGAATACCTACGTGTATCGCCAGACCGGGAAACTCCCGAGTCGGTCCGTTGCGAGTGTGGCAAGACGAACATTAATCTCCGAAAGAAGAGTGGTTAGTTGGGAAGAAGAGAGAAAATTGTAAATCAAGCAAGAACAAACCGATGGCTTGATAATAATATTTCTTTCTGACCCTCAAAAAACTTTAGTTTTCAGGATTTTCTTCCCACTGCTTTTTTTGTTCATTAACAAAATCCAAAGTTGTTTCGTTTAATTGTTCTTGAAGAATTGTCATTTTATCATTTGTTGGATCAAGCCGAAATTTTTTTACTAAGTTAATTTCAAAATCATTTGGAGCGGAAGTATTTAGAACAAATAAAGTTATCAAATTATCTTCATAATTAAAAACAACACCTTTAATTATCAAATTAGTATAATACCCTTTTTTCACTTTAGAATATGATGACTTTATTTGTACATATTTCCCAATGAATTCATTTTTACCTGTCAGTTCATTTTCGGTTTTAAATTTTATTATATATCCATATAATATTTTTCTAGCTATTGTTTGAGTGTTATTGGAAGTCCGCTCATTGTAATAAATTGTATTTCCACTTCGATGAGCTGTCCCACTGGTTGTCGATCCAGTGTAGTAAGTACGAAAATCCATGTACTTGTTAGTTAAAATGACAGCGTCTCCTCCATATTTAGCTGCTGCGTTTCTTAACTTTGTGGCTAATGATGATTCTGATGAAAGCCACCAAGCATTCATATCAATTCTCCCAATAGCTATATATGATTTATGAGGTTCCATTCTGTCGTATATTTTAATTTTGTTGGGATTTGTGGATGGGAATCTATAATCAGGGTTTAATGAAATATTGGTTCGAGTGCAAGAGAAAATAAATAGGATTAAAAGAAAATTTAAATATTTTTTCATTTTCTCTCCTTTTTTGAATCCTATAGTTTAGGAATTACCATACTCAGAATGTTTTGTCAAAATAGAATTTTAGAAAGACGAGTAATTATCGGCATTTCATCTACAATAAAGTGTTTATGCTGTAGATGGCCCCAGCTCCACTTTTATTGGAATACTTATAAAATCAATAATTAAATTGGGAGAAAATAATTTAAATATAAAGGAACTGAACACCTTCCAAGGTAACTTTCATCATGGGAGGCTTAAATGGAAATTGAACAAGTAATAAAAATATTAAAATTGCTGGCAGATGGAACAGATCCTTTCACAGGAGATATTTATCCAGAAGGTAGCCTATATAACAATCCGGAAACAATTCGTGCTTTATATAACGCTTTACTTTTAATTGAAAATAGCCAGCTGGTAGTTCCGAAAATCAAAAAGCCTAGTACTGATAAAAAAGAATCATACTACTTACCATAAGACAAAGAACTCTTAGAAAAACTCCGCGAGATACGTCATTTAATTGCCTCAAAAGCAATGCTCCCATCTTATTGCATTTTTCATAATAAAATCCTAATGGCAATGTCTGTCGCAAAACCCAGGGATCTTTCAGAAATGAAATGTATCAAAGGTATAGGAGATATAAATTCAGAACGCTACGGCCCATATTTTTAGCTGTAATTAATGGCCAATCTCCTGACAATGCTATTAAGATGTTTACAAATGAATTTTAAACTCTTGTGTTAGGAATCATGTAGGACTAAATTTGGATTTAGATAAACTAAAAAGAAGCCCTTACTCGGTGCTTGATTTCTTGACTTTGTCAGCGGGACTTGCGATATAATGAGTCATGCAGTGGAAAATAGCAGTTACAAAGATGCCCGTTTTCAATGATATCCAGATGGCTTCATTGGGGAAACCGTACCCGGACCCCCGCCGCCGGCTCAAACAAAGAAGTCAAGCGCTGTGAAGAATGACATATTGCTATTGGCTGTAATAAAGCAGATAAATGAGCAGCCAATTTAAAAAACGCGAGATCCCATGGCCCAGAGTTGTCGCCTTTCACAAGGAGATCGCACGCCGTGCCGAAGAGTCATTTTTCACTCTTCCTTTGGGAATGACGCCGTTAGATCGGTGGTCATCGATTGCCAACTTTGAACCGCCAGACTTCGCGGGCAACTGGCAGTTTTTAATTCAGGATCTCCAAAGTAATTCTTTCAGAAACCTTATCCACAGTGGAGGTCTCGGTGAGGCATTTGTCGGTGGTCCGTGTTGGGTCCGCTTCAACAAGGTAGATAATCGCTGGCGACAAGAGTGGTGCCCTTTCCTTTATCGCTCCATTAGGCTCGACCTCCAGGACGAAGGCTCATTCCGAATGGTGCCAGAACAAGGTGAATGGGAGGTCTCTCCAATTGTTCTAGGCCCTAAAGGGGTCCTCGAAAGGAAAGGTTTTTTGCCTCGAAAATCGTTTGAAGACCTGATCCCTGAACTTCTCGAGGCCGCCTCAACAAATGCACAAGCAACCAACCGGCCACTCACAACATGTCTCCTTGAAATGCTTTGCAGAGAACTTCCTGATTTTGCCGAACTGTTCGCAAAAGACGTTGATCTTGCCTCCGTATCACATGCGCCGACGCGCTGGGTCATCTTTTCGCCCCCACCCACAGGACCACTAACTCAAAATTTAGTTCGTGATTATGAAAAACTCTCCGAGATAGTGGTTGACTCGACAAACGTCGTCGGTGGGTTACATCTCTTTGAGGGATTTGCCGACGAAGGGCAGACCGGCCACCAAGAGACCACACCGATTGTTCCTCTCAACGACTCACAGCGTGCTGCAGTAAGAGGAATTCTCGAATCTAAGCCTGTCACAGTCATCAGCGGGCCGCCCGGTTGTGGGAAGAGCCAGGTGGTCCTCTCGCTAATGCTCAACGCATGGCAACGCGGTATCTCCGTGCTCTTTGCCAGCAACAACAACCAAGCTGTCGACGTCGTGCGCGAGCGTTTGCAGCGATTCGAAAGCCACTTCCCTATTGCAATTCGCGCGGGGAATAGGAGGAATAGTAACCTTATCCAAGCGTTAGCCGATACCCTGAACTTCATCACCGGCAAGAAGGGCAGCCTTTCTAACGCCAAAGAAGGCACCACCGCTAAACGGGATGACCTGCTCGCAAAGCAAGATGCCCTTAGAAACTTCCTTGACTCCAAACTTCCTCAACGCGTCGATGAGGCTGTTCGATCTGCGCTTAGCGCTTACGCAACATTCCAGCAAACACAGGCTGAATTGCATTCTATCAAAGAAGAACTGCTTCGCGAATTCCATGCTTTCGGCGTGAATTCACGTCCCGAGTCATTCTTTCAAGACGTAGTTATGCCGTTTGATGGATGGCTGGCTAAACTTTCAGAATACCAAGAGATTCTGCGTCAGGACGATGCAACGCGGGAACGTCTCAATGTAGAACTGAACATAGCATACGAGACCCGTGACAGAGCAACCCAAAGGACGGGGCTGGACAGTTCGTCCATCAATTCTTGGTCATGGCTCGTCTCCGGACCAGGTCCGGAACTCTTGCGTTCCTGGCTTGATAGGTTCAAAGAACTTCTTGCCAGGCCTCTAGACCAGCACCTGGCTCCGTACGAGTGGATTGCCGACTTTGAAACGTGGCATGGGGAGGAAGAGGCCAGAAATTGGGCTACATCCGCAAAGAAACTAGCTTCTAATATACGACATGCCTGCGGGCAATTGAGCCCTAAGCTTACGCATGTCGAAACCGTAAAGAATCGATATGACGCCCAGATATCCCAAGTTCGGCAACTCGGAATACCCCCTGAAATCGCTGTAAATCCGGCAGTTCTCTCCGGCTGGGCTGAGGCTTATGCACTGGAATCATCACTGCCGGTTGCGAAATCAGATTGGTTTCCGTGGTCTAAACGCCGACGTGCCATCCGGCGGATGAAGAGAGCAGAAAGGCTATTGCGATCATCTTTTCCGCTGACCATCTGGCGTGGTATAGGCAAGCTCATTTCTGAAGGGCGTGACAAACTCTCAAAAATCGTTGAACAAACACAGATATGGTTTTCTGTCCGATCTGAATGGGAAGCAACCCAGTCACTGCGAAACGAAATTGAGGGAGTCCTTAACGACCTTCGTGGCAGGTGCGCCGAACTCACCGCTCATGAAAACGTACCAGCTGTCACCGACCTTGAGAAGTGGCAGGAAGTCGCCCGAGACCTGACGAACATGGCGGTTCGCGCAGACAAGGCCGCACTTGCATGGCAAAAACGCATGCTTGCCGAGAAAGCCACAATAGATATCCGCACGGTGACAACGGACTTCCTAGCGATCGCATCCGGTGTGCCAATCAAGGAAGCTTGGACTCAAGGCCCTGGCGATTCCTTTCGAGAGATCCTCATGCGACTTGGCTCTGATCCGTCCCCACAATCAGTCTTGGAAGCCAGAACTGCATTCTATACCGACGCATTGACCGTCTTGATCGAGTCGTGGGAGCGAGCGAGAGACGCAGAAAATTTGTCCCAGCAACTTCAGATTAATATCAACAGTATTCCGACCTCGCGAAGACGCTGCGACGAGTGGAAAGCTGAAAGGCCAACGAACCTCCATGTGGAACTCGACCTCCCCCAAGACCGGCTCCCTGAGAAGAGCGATGCGGTTTTCCAGCTTTATGCTAAGTATCATGACTGGGCTTCCCGCTGGAAGCAATTCTGCGAACAAAGGCAACCAGAACTTCACAAGCGCAGCCAGGGGGAATACAAGTGGGCGGTCGGGACACTGAAAGAAGCCCTCGACCTTTTGCCGTCAGGTGACCAGAAAACTACAACCAGTAAAGCGGTGCAAGATATAGTTTCCGCAGGTAGTGCGGACTGGCCGACAACTGAAATTCAAAATTTTTTCGAGGATTATAGACCCGATCGCATCAAGGCTATCATCAATGGCCTAGAAGCTCATATCGAAGAACTTTCTTTCGATCTTGCCAAGCAAGATTGGCTGCGACGAATGACAGCTGATTCAGATATTCAGAAGGCACTAGACGACCTTCACACACATTATTTAAGAAACAATGGGCGAATCGAGGAAACAGCCTTTCCCTTGTTCAGAAAAGCTTTGGAGGCTGTTCCCATTTGGATTACAACGGCTCAGTCGCCGCAATCTATTCCGATGCTACCGGATCTTTATGATATCCTTGTCATTGACGAGGCAACACAGTGCACAATCACAAACATACTTCCGTTGATCTACAGGGCCAAGCGAATCGCGGTTATTGGAGATCCAGAACAGCTGCCCGCAATCCCAAACATCAGTCCAGCAGCAGAATCCGCTCTCGCCGTTAAGTTTGAGTTAAATGAAAATTTGCTGAACGTTATTGGTCACGCCGAGAATGATCTCTACAAGGCTTCTGTCCGTTGCCTTCCGGGAGGCAGACACGACGTAATCGCGCTACAAGAACACTACCGCAGTCACCCACTCATTATCGGTTTCTCAAACCGCCACGTCTACCAGACGGCTCTCAAGATCCGAACTGACCCTGCACACGTTGCAAGCCTGCCCTTTGGCAGTTCCATTCACGGTCAGCACATAAGCGGACACTGCATACGCGGCCAGTTTAATTCAAGTTGGCAGAACCCACCAGAGACGGAGGCGGTCTGCGATCTCGTAAGACGTTTGCGGCAATCCCCTGAGGCACGTTCACGCTCTCTCGGAATCGTCACACCATTCCATGCCCAGGAGGAGGCAATAAAGGAGCAACTAGGGAGACTTGATCTCCTTGATGGCGTCACCGTTGGCACTGCTCATAAATATCAGGGAGATGAGCGGGATATAATGATCTTTAGCCCCGTTGTCGCCCGCGGCATCGGTGACGGCGCGGCCCGCTGGGTGGAGAATCCAAAAAATCTGATAAATGTTGCAGTCACCCGTGCAAGGCTAGCGCTTTTTGTTGTCGCCGACTTCGACATATGCCGCATACAGGCAGGTATCCTAGGCGATCTTGTCAAATATGTTGACACCGTCGAGAAACTGCGAAAGACCAGTAATGATGAGTTGGAACTATTTAGTTTGATGATCGTCCAAGGGTGGAATCCCCGTGTTCATCATGTCGAAAGGGATATCGAGATAGATTTTGTCTTAACGCATGAGGGCAAACGTTTGGCGATAGAGGTTGATGGTCCACAGCATGATAATACCACCGAGCAAGATAAAGCACGTGATACATTTCTTCGAGGAATGGGCTATGATGTTCTTCGCATTCCGGGGAGAGCTGTGCGCGAAACGCCTTCCCTTGTAATCAAACAGATAGGTGATTGCACCGGACTACCAGTGTAGAAAGAGCATCCTATAACCGGCTACAGCGGACGGCGTTCACCGCTGCTGAACCGGGCAACAATAGGGACTATGAAAATGTGGATTTGTTCGGGATTTATGATTTGGAATTTATCTCCTTCCCCGCCTGCTCTTCCACCTGTTCACTTTAAATTATCCGACCGGTCCTTGGGGATATTGTATTTTTCAAGGATCTCTTTGTGGGCTTTTTCGGCCGCAACGGCATCGAGGATGATCTTCCCCCCATTCTTCAGTTCCACGACATGGAACGCCCCCTGGGGCTTGGCAAAGGCACTGGTCAGGTCGGCCATACTGCCGATTGCCTGGCCATTGACGCGCAAGACGACCACGTCGTTCATCTCCTGATAGCCCTGATTGACCTCGTGCGCCAGCACCTTGGTAAGCAGGACAACCTGCGAGCGGTCCATCTCAACCTCGCTGTAATATAAGAAATAGGCCAGTTCAGTGGGCGGACCATCCTTCCCCCAGGTCTGCAAATAGTCCCAGGTCTCGGGCATGAATAGCAGCCCGGCGAAGATAAAATAGCTGGGCTGAACGTCATACTGCGGCGGCGCCACCAGGTCCTTCTCCACTTGAAGCCGGACCCGCCGGCTGAGCACCTCCCCGTTTCTCAGGAAGGTGAGCTCAACCTCGTCACCGACCTGGTGGTGGCACATCAGGTAGTTGAAGTCGACCCGGTCATTGTTTACGAACTCGATGGTACCGTCGCTGGCGATGGGGACACCGTCCAGGGAGAGCATGACATCGCCCTCGTTGAGGACGTTCCACAAGGTCGAGCCGTACTCGATCATCGTAATGAGCACCCCGTGCCGCCGGTCCTTCAGCTTCAGCGCCGAGCGCAGGGCCAGGTTCTCCACGGACTGGAACATGCCCTTTAGGCCGGGATAGCCGTCGTAGCGCCCGTCGCGGATGTCCTTGAAAAACCGCTCGATGACAGGGACGGGGATGATATAGCCTGTATTCTCGCTGTCGCTCCGGACCTCGAATGCGATCCCAGCCAGGCGATCGCCCTGGAGAACAGGCCCGCCGCTATTGCCCGGGTTGAGGGCAGCATCGATTTGAACGGCAAGCATCGTCTCCCGGCTGTGGCTGTAGCGCTTCAATTCGATTCGCGAGACTACCCCCTGCGTAACCGAGATTTTGCTCCCTCCCGAGGGGAAGCCGTAAGCTGTAACCCGGTCACCCTCGGCGGGGATACCGCCCAACTGGATAGGGACCGCGCCCTTGAAGAACTCAGGGTCCTTAACCTTCAAAAGAGCTAGGTCGCAGTCGTGGGCTACGAACTCCACTTCCGCTGCGTACTTCTCGACATCGCCGGCTTTCTGGACCTGGATGAACTTCTGGTCAGAGACGATGTGAGCATTGGTCAGGATGCGCTCACCGGCAACCACGCAGCCGGAGCCACTGCTATTGCGGTCAGTGTTCATTTTCCATGGGTCGTTGTAGTTAGGCCTCTGGCTCACCACCTCGACGCGCACCACGGCGTTCTTGATATCGCCGCCATTCTTTGCCGGAGCGGGAAGAAATGCAAGGAGGACTAGGACACCCAAAGTAACAAATTTAACCAATTTATATGTCATATTCACTCTCCGTTTTGATTACTGAACATACACTCAATGGAATACGATTTCAAGGCCGACGATCTGGCTTCTCTCGCTAAGTGCCACAATTATATTTGAAAACAATCGTCTTAGAGCAATAGGTCGCTCTCCAAAAGTATTGGTACTAGGTCTTTCATTATTACTTTTTCATTCTGCTTATAGCCTGGCTCTTTGGAGTGTAGAATTGGGCCCAATCACGGCTAGCGGCTCGCCCAGAATAGTGCTGGCAGTACCGTCCGGGCGGATCCCCGGCATTTTGCCACAAAAAAATGTTTATCTTGTTATATATCATTGTTGAAGATTTTTAGAGAAGGGTTCCGATAGTAATGGTACAGAAAACGTCGATCTTCCGAAAATGGCGATATTCAAAGATAAATTTTATAATGGCAATATATTGTTAAATTTATCAACATGATTACGTTGTATTATAGGCAAAAACGACCCTAGCGTACGATTTTTTCCGTTTCGTGAGCAGACGCCAATAAGGTCTTTACCGACAAAGCCTCCGGCAAGGATATCAAGCGGCCCGAGCTCGAGGCGCTCCTTGCCTTCGCTCGTGAGGGCGATATTGTTGTTGTTCACAGCATGGACCGCCTGGCGCGAAACCTGGACGACCTGCGGCGGCTGGTGCAAATGCTGACCAAACGGGGTATCCGGATCGAGTTCGTCAAGGAAGGGTTGCATTTCACCGGCGAAGATTCGCCCATGGCAAATCTGTTGCTCTCGGTAATGGGCGCCTTCGCTGAATTTGAGCGGGCGTTAATCCGTGAGCGCCAGCGTGAAGGAATCGCCCTGGCCAAAAAACGTGGAGCGTACCGTGGCAGCAAGAAAGCGTTATCGCCCGAGCAGGTGGCCGATCTGCGCCAGCGGGCCGCTGCCGGTGATCAAAAAGCCGCCCTTGCCCGCGAATTCGGCATCAGCCGCGAGACCTTATACCAATACCTCAGGTCGAATGACTGACCATGCCACAAACACAACAACAGAGTGCCCAGTTCCACGATCCTAAGAACTTTGCCGAGCTGCAAACGAAAAGATAAAAGTAATAATGAAAGACCTAGTACCAATACTTGCTGGCGCCTCCAATATGTCAGGTAGGTGTTTATAACATAATCTTACATTTGTAAAGAATAGGGAAAATTAATTCTAATTTGACAGAATTTAGGTTAGATCGAAATGTAAGTTTAGGCTACAGTTGAAGTGTACTTCAACTTTTCAGTTGTAGAGGCTGTATTTCGGAGGTCGTATTTCCCTGATTGACATTCCAAAATGCATGTAGTAGATATTGAAATAATGAATAAAAGGGGGGATTTATGAAAAAAACCATCTCTGTTTTGTGTCTCATTTCTTTTCTCTTTATGACTGGATGTGCAACCCTGTTCAAAGGGACCAGTGAAAACGTCAATATGCAAGCATCTCCTGTTCAAGCTGATGTTTACATCAATGGACAACTCATGGGAAAAACTCCTCTGCAACTCAAATTGGCAAGTAAAAAAGAGTATGCAATCGAATTCAGAGCCGAAGGTTACCAAACTCGTATTTATAACATAAGTAACAAAGTCGGTGCTGGGTGGATAATTTTAGATGTTTTAGGCGGCTTGATTCCCGTAATAATAGATGCCGCAACAGGAGCATGGTATAAATTAGACCAAGACAATATCAATGCCCAGTTGATAAAACAACAACCCTGAAAAATATTAGAATTATAGGAGAGATAAAAAATGAAATCATTTAGACTAGGCAAAACGACTATACTTATCGCAATATTTGTGATGCTGTTTTCTTCATATGGGTGCAGTAAGAAGGACAATTTCAATATTGTTGGGAACTGGAGAATTCATCTGGAAACAACTGATGGAACAGATGATTATCTTTGGTCATTCCAAGGGGATGAGAATTTAGGTGATGTTTATGAGAATGGCGTTGATGTAGGGAATTATACTGTTGCTGATAAAAACGTTTCAATCATAATTCAATTTTATGTGAATATTCAATTGGGTTACTTCTATTTACCACTAAATGGTTCAGCGATTGATGATAACAATATGAGTGGTTCATTTACTGCACATTTTACAAACAATCCACTCAATACCGTAAGTGGAAATTGGACTGGCACTCGGCAGTGATTCCCAAGTACTAATCTTTAGTAGTAGTTTTTGTGGAAAACCAAATAATAACATCAAAATAAATATCGGCTAATTTTTTTACTATTTTTTGAACAAACCATATTTCAGAGAAATTGCTTTGAAGATAAATTTGGCATTGTAAGAAAAACCCGAAGTGGGTTTTGCGGCTTTGAATATTTGGTTCAGTATCGAGTAGTTGCTATGGCTTCTTCCCTTCGGTTGAACCAAATTCTTCCTCTGAAATTTTTTTCTGCTTTTCTAATTGTTCTAGTTTATGAAGAAAAAATCTCCAAATACACTCCTTTTTCAATTCTTCCAACTTTTTATAAAATCCTTCATGCGCCCAAGCTTTGTCGATTCCCATTACAGCTGCGATGATTTTCGTTGCTTCAATAAAAATTTTTTGTGATGTTTCATGAAGATAGGCAAAGAATGATTCATAGTGCTCGAATTTCAACTTTCTAAAAAATTCTAACCCTGAACCATGAATAATTGAACTCAACTGCCAATAGAACTCTACATAAATTTCTTCGTATTCAACTCCTAAATCTTCTGCCTTTGCTCTACTATCCTTTGACCAACGTCTGATATCCCCAAGTTTGGAAATGTTGTCAATTTCCCAAAACTGTTTAGAATTTTTTGTTATATTTTCTATTCTTTCAGGATTTGTAATAAATTCATTCTGAAGAAAACATTTTTCCTTCTTTTTTGGACATTTCTCCTCAAAGAATTTTACTTTTCTTTTTGCTGCATTGAACATTTCGATTTCACCAAAAGCAATATACTTTTCAATATTTTTTCCATCTTCATCGCAAGCGAGAGATTTCAAATCTAAAAATAACTCAAACATCGACCTTAGCGCAGCAGCGACTCCTTGAATATGAGATGTATGATTGAGAGCAACCAAAGACTTCATCCAAAGAAATATTCGATAATAAATATTTACTAGGATTTCTTCTTTTTTACTTTTTTTAGTTGAACTCTTCAAAATTGAAATGACTTTTGAACCCGAAAAACTTGCGAGTTCTTTAGTATAATAAAATGAAGATTCTGCAAGGTCGCTTGATGTTAGTTGACCAATGGCATCTTTTATTTCTATTTCACCTCTCATTACAGCTTCGAAGATAGTTTTTTTATCCATATAAAAATTATATTCTTAAAAAACTTCAAATCAAAATAAACAGGGAACAAATTCCTTCTTGGAACGTCTATACTGTGCAAGAGAACTTGCTTACTCTCGTCCAAAATTTTCAAGTATCCTTCAGCTTTCGCAATTGTATACCCTATCTTTTTTGGAAAAGTGTATAATTAATATAGAGTATGAGAATGAAAAACGTTTTGATTCTTGCAGTTTTTATTCTTCTACTGAGGTGGTCTTGCTTGTCAAGACCACCTCAAGGTTATAAGGAGGGGAAAATGGGATTTTTTAGCTCGTCAGATGATCTTTCACTAAATAATAAAGCAAATTTAATTGTTGATGATTTGTTTAATTTATTTAATTTATTTATTTATGACTTGAAAAATGAAATCCCGGTATTACAAACAATTGATGGGGAATGTGCGAAGTTAGTGAAGTTGGATTTTATAATTGTAGGTAGTATTTATCTGATTAACATTCTTTCTGAGCAAAATCTTTCAAATAAAAAATATAGAAAATTAATTGAAAAACTATATATTGCTGGGAATTCCAAGAGCCAAGATTACGAAGAACGAGTAAAAAAGTGCAAAGAACTTATATTATACGGTATTGAACCTTATAAAGAGCGGAAGAAAACTCAACAAGATCTTTATGATGCAATAAAGTTAAATCTTGGTTTTGAGGCATGTTCAAATTTTCCTCATGGATGGGGCCGTGGAGCACATAAGGATTCATTTAATATAATTGGAGAATATATTATAAATAGAATTAACATGTATTGGAAAATAGAAAGAGATACGTATCTTCCATTTTAATTAATAGGGAAACGTTAAACGGGAGTTTCGGTGTGGTAATTGTTTAAGACATCGGTATTTGACGATTTGGCCCCTTAGAATGGCATTCAGAAGATCGGGAGTTCGATCCTCCTTGGGATGACGAAAAATAATAGTACCAGGCCTTTCATTATTACTTTTTTCATTACGCATTCAACCTAGCACAGTTCTTAGGATCGTGGAATTGGGCCCAATCGCGGCTGTCGGATCGCCCGAAATGGCGCCGGCATTTCAGCGCCGAGCGGATCCCCGGCGTTTTGTTACCACAATATGTTTATTTCGTTGTAGTTTGCTATCATTTTGAAACTTTTAGATTTTTAACAATTTTTCGCGAGTTGGGGCTTTATAAGCAAAAGGTACTAAAATCGAACCAGGTGAGATTGCCTGATTTTTCCCTACCTTTTGTATCTT
>JALHSV010000564.1 GCA_022865525.1 Thermodesulfovibrionales bacterium | reverse complement strand
CAATTTGATATCACGAAATTCCAGTAACTGCGCGATCTCCCTGTAGGTAAGTCCAGACAATTCTTTCAACCTGACCAGCAACTCTCCGCGCAATTGTTTCCCGGCCAGCGTTCCAAAATCCAGCTTCATGAACTTTATCCCAT
Organism: Thermodesulfovibrionales bacterium; assembly: GCA_022865525.1. Classification (GTDB taxonomy): domain Bacteria; phylum Nitrospirota; class Thermodesulfovibrionia; order Thermodesulfovibrionales; family SM23-35; genus JALHSV01. Next base: position 12,198 of record JALHSV010000564.1, on the reverse strand, counting down.
TTTCTTTTTCCAGTTCCCAATACACTTTCTCGACCGGATCAAACCAGTTGTCGTCCCCTCGCCGCCTTTCCAAAGATTTCTCATTGATGCGTTTGTCACGCCTTTCCAGGGCTTTTGTCAGAAACTCATACTCGCCCAGCAAATCGCCAAAATCACTTTTTTTTATCGGCAGCTTGTCAGGTTGTACGCTCATGATCTCTTTTATCATGAATTTTTTTCCGCCCCACAGCCCTTGGACAAACGGAACATCCGTAACAGGCTGCCTGGCTTTCCCCAAGTACTCCCCCGCACTTGACCATGGATATTCAACACAATTGGCCGCCAGGCCAGCGCGCACTGGATTTTGCAGCAAATAGAGAATGGCCAGCCGCAAATAAGAATCGTCCTGGATCAGGGTCGATTTGAAACGGTTTTGAAAAACGTACCCCTTGCCGCCGTGTTTGCGGCGGTAATAAATGCCGTAGGAGCCGTTGACAACTTTGAGCAAAGTGCTCATGCGGCCCGAACTGTTCTCCAGCAGCACATGATAATGGTTGTTCATCACGCAATAACCGATCAGGTGCACGCCCAATAGTTTTGCTTTTTCAGAAAGGATTTCCAAAAAGATCTTCTTGTCTCCATCATCGGGGAAAATGTATTCTCCCCTGATGCCGCGGTTCATCACATGATGGAATGCGCCTGGATAAGTAAGTCTTGCCCGCCTCATAAATTCAGCTTACTCGAACAAAGTCACAAAGTCAAGCACCGTCCCCAATCCCCTTATGGACAAACGGAACATCCGTAACAGGCTGCTTGGCTTTCCCCAAGTACTCCCTTGACCATGATGCCGCGGTTCATTACATGGTGGAATGCACCTGGATAGGTAAGTCTTGCCCGCCTCATAAATTCAGCTTACTTTAACAAAGTCACAAAGTCAAGCACCGTCCCCAATCCCCCCAATGGGACGAACATTTTATGTTTATCAATATATGTATGCGCAGTAAATAAGCCGTGTTGAGCAATAATTCGCGGGTTATTTAGAGGTGGATATATAACCATTGTACGTGTTATACCAAATGGGCTTGGGAATTTATTTTTATCCAAATAATCTTTTTCAGAAGGAATAAATAAATATACAAATGATGAATAATTTGGATCACAATTTATACAAGCAAACCAAAGAGCAATAAGTGGATTTGAAGTCCAATCCAATAATCTTGTTATCATTCCGAAGTGTTGCGCCATGATAAGTAAGTCCCAATCATCTATATCTTTTTCAAATAACATTACTCCGCGCCGCCTAAGCTCTAAAAGCATGGTTTTTTCAGTTTTTATAGTGTTGATTTTATTTGAAGTACGAACGATTTTTGGGAGTAAATTTTCCCTCTCCCTTTGACCCCGGAAAAGGAATAATTCATCCTTTGTTTCTGGTAAAACATCCAAATATTCCTCTAATGAATTGATTTTTTCAATAACGATATTATTCTCCTTTAAAAAGAATGGGACAGGTGTTTTCAACTATATACGATTCCCAGTAATTCCCACTATCCATGAAACGATGGAATGGTCTGAAAAAAGTCAGCTTTGATCTCTTCATTCCTTAATTTTATCATTACAATCACATAAATGTAAGCACAATCTCTTCACTCATTTTACTCCTTCACCCAAAAATCAGCAAGCACTTCAGCTTGCTTGAGAACCGTATCCACTGCTTTCTGCTGCTTGTCTGGAGGGTAGCCATATTTGTTTAATGTGCGTTTTACAATGACCATAAGTTTTGCCCGGGCACTTTCTTTCAATGCCCAATCAATAGTGACATTCTTTCGCACCTTGTCAGCGATTTCCTGGGCTATGTGTTTCAATACCTCATCACCCAAGATCTTTACCGCGCTGTCGTTGACTTCCAATGCGGAATAAAAAGCAAATTCATCTTTCGTGAGTTTTAACTTTTCCGCCAAACCATCCACTGTTCGGATTTGTCTGGCAAGTTCTAATAATTCTTCAATGATTTCAGCGGTGGACAAAAGGTTGTTTTGGTACTTTTTAATCGATGCTTCCAGCAAATCCAGAAGATTCTTGCCTTCAACAATATTATATTTCTGCCTGACTTTGATTTCATCATTGAGAATTTTTTTCAAGAGCTCAAGGCCAAGGTTCTGATGTTTCATTTCTTTTATTTCTTGCAGGAAATCTTCCGAGAGCAATGAGATTTCGGGTTTTTTGATTCCCGCCGCGTCGAAAATATCCACAACTTCAGTTGACTCAACCGCCTGATTCACAATCTGGCGAATGGCGGATTCATAATTCTTTTTGTCGCCATTATCATCTTCGCTTTCGAATTTGAGTAAACGAGCCCGCACGGATTGGAAGAAGGATATTTCATTAGTCAATGCCATGGCATCTTCATGGGGAACTGCCAAGGCAAACAACTTGGAAAGGGCGGATGACTCCTTTATGAAGCGGTCCTTGCCTTGATCTTTTGCCAGTATGAATTCTTCAGCTTGCAGGATGATAGAAAGACGATCAGCAGTACCCACTTTGAAAAAGCGCATAAAATCAAATCCATGAAACATCTGGCGCACGACTTCAATCTTTTCTAGGAGTAATTCCAGCGCCTTGGCGATTGTTTCTGCCGGGTCACCCTTCCCACCCGAATTGGAGTAGAAGGCAAGAGCCTCTTTGAGCGCACTACCAATGCCAATATAATCCACTACAAGCCCGCCCGGCTTATCCATGAAAACCCGGTTCACCCTGGCAATGGCCTGCATGAGGGTGTGCTTTTTCATCAATTTGTCTATGTAGAGTGTATGGAGACAAGGGACATCAAAGCCAGTCAGCCACATATCTCGCACAATCACCAGTTTCAAAGAGTCCTGCGGATCTTTCATGCGATCGGAAAGCAGGCGGCGGTTTTCTTTGTTCGTTCTATGAATTGCGGGAATAACCAGACTTTCCGGATCCTCTGGGTCAAATTCCATTTTATCCGAAGAAGATGAAGTCATGACCACTTTTAAAGTACCTTTTTTCAAATCATCACTATGCCAATCGGGTCTCAGGGCAATGATTTCACTGTAGAGCGCGACTGCGATGCGCCTGCTCATGGTGACAATCATGGCCTTGCCATCAAAAACTTCGGCCCGCTTTTCGTAATGCATGACAATATCCCGCGCCAGGTTCTTTAATCGTTCAGGATGTCCGACAATAGCCTCAAGCTTGCTCCATTTTGCTTTCGCTTTCTGGGATTCTGTTGCATTATCATCGTCAAGTTCCCGGTCAAATTCCTCTATTAATCTACGACCTTCTTCCGTGAGGTTCACTTTGGCTAATCGGCTTTCATAATAAATTTTCACCGTCGCGCCATCATTCACCGCTTGAGCAATATCATATATGTCGATGTAATTACCGAAAACCGCCGGGGTATTGATATCGGTGCTTTCAACAGGCGTACCGGTAAAACCGATAAAAGTGGCATTGGGAATGGCATCCCGCAAATATTTGGCAAAGCCATAAGCAAGTCGCTTACCATTAAGTTTGCCGCTTTCATCTTTGGTATTAATCAGCTTTGCCTGAAACCCGTATTGGGTGCGATGCGCTTCGTCCGCGATCACAATGATATTGCGCCGTTCAGATAACCGGTCATAAGTGCTGCGGTCATTCTCCGGAAAAAACTTCTGTATGGTCGTAAACACAATTCCGCCCGATGCCACCCTGAGCAAAGATTTTAAATGATCACGTGATTCTGCTTGCACAGGAGCTTGACCAAGCAGACTTGAAGATGCGGCAAAAGTATCGAAAAGTTGCTGGTCGAGATCATTGCGGTCAGTAATGACCACAATTGTCGGGTTATCCAAATTATGAATTAATTTCCCTGCATAGAAAACCATGGAAAGACTTTTCCCTGAACCTTGAGTATGCCAGACAACCCCGGCTTTGCGGTTGCCTTTTTCATCTGCGGCAATACGAGTGCATTCCACGGCTTTATTTACTGCATAGAATTGGTGATAAGCGGCAATTTTTTTCACCGTTTCGATCTGCATCAGCCCGGTTTTGGTGTCCGTTTTTTTATCTTTTTCAAAAACAATGAAGTTTCGAATCAAGTCTAAAAGCGTTGCCTTATTCAGCATGCCCATGATAAGCACTTGTAGGGGCACATCGCGATGTGCCCTGTCTTTCTTGTCACCAACCTGTGCGGCAGGCAGGTCCATGGTTTTCCAGGTCTGGAACCTGCTGAAAGCCGATGAGATTGTCCCTGCTTTGGCTTCCAATCCATCAGAGATGACACAAAAGGCATTGTATATAAAAAGAGATGGAATAACAGTTTTATAGGTTTGGATCTGATCGTAAGCTTTGCGAATGGTGGCTTGCTTATCGGCCGGATTTTTTAGTTCTATCACCACCAACGGCAAGCCGTTAACAAAGAGGATAACATCGGGGCGTTTGTTCTGGTTGTTTTCTTCGATGGTAAATTGATTGATAACAAAGAAATCATTGTTTCCCGGATTCTGAAAATCGACCAGCCAAACCTTTTCTCCCCGCTCTTGTCCATCCTTCTGCACCGAAACCGGAACGCCTTCAGCAAGCATTTTATGAAAGGTTTCATTGGCGTCAATAAGCTGAGGAGAAAACACGGATAATACTGTTTTTAGGGTTTCCTGCTGTGCACCTTTCGGAAGCGTAGGATTCAGACGGTTTATTGCTTGTTCCAACGTTTTCTTAAGGATAATAGTGCTATAACTTTCCCGTCTTTCATATTCAATATCCAGTTTGCCCTGTTCTTCATCAAAATCAGGCGCCAATGACGGCCCCGGAGCATACAAAAAACCGAGTTGCTTAAGTACATCAAGCGAGAATATTTCGATTTCAGATTCGGTAAAATTAATCATGAAACAGTCCCCTCTGATTTCAACGTGATGAGGCTTACCATTTCATTAAAATGATTCTCATCATTTTTTTTGATCATTTCCAAAACATCGGACAAAACTTGTGGCGTTTCTGATAAAATTGAAATATCATGGTCTGGTTCTTCAATTTGTCCTTTATGAGAATGAGTGTGTAAAAACCTTATAATTCTGCTTTTTTTTGCATTTTCAAAATCTACATTTTCAAGCAATCTGAATAGGCTTCCGCCTGCATCCTTGGGATGTTTGAAGGATAAAAATGCTTCTAAAAGACGGCGGGCAATATTCGGCAAATGGTAGTATTGTTCTATGGTGTTGACAGATGTCGTATCCGTTGCATAAGAATGTACTATTTTAAATAGATAATGATACTCAGAATTATATTCATGGAGTAGTTTATCAAGTAACAAGATTGATGAACTCCGCTCACCGTTAGAGATTTCAGCGGTAACCATGTAAAAACCAGTAGATTTTTTTGGTCTAATATTATGATACCAATTTTTAATCTGACGAAAAAATGAAAAATTATGAGTTAAAATAAACAATTGCCCCACATTTTCAACTCTTTCTTTCATAAAACCAAATGCGTAGAAGAGTGAATTGGAATCAAGACTTGATATCGGGTCATCAATCACAACAATTCCATTCTCATTTTGAAATCCCTTATCGCTCAATGACTTCAAAAAATATAAGAATGCAATAGCAGTTTGTTCCCCTTCGCTGAGACCGGTAGCTGGATTCTCATGCCGTGATATTTGATATCCGGTTTCATTAACATCAAATTTCAAATCTGTATGACTAAAATATTTTTGCAAATCGGAATTAAGTTCATCAGCTGGCCTACGATGTTCAATTATTTGCTGTTCGATTTCCTTTATTTCTGATCCAATTTTCTCGATAATTTTCTGGATTGAGTTAATTTCAGCTGAAATAGCTACAATTGCGTCTTTTTTTTCATTATACTTTGCCAAAGATTCAGCGACAATGGATTCTTCCAATTTCAAGCGTGCATTACTAACAGTTTCACTAAAATTCTTGGTTTCCGAGTTATGTTTGTCAATTAGATTATTGACATGGATTAAGATATCAGAGACTTCTGGACAATCTTCCGTAATATGATCCAATCTTTTAAATGGTGATTTTTTTTTATTTTGTAGATAAGTACTTAAAATATCAAGATAATTCTTAACTAGGGTGATATTGTTGCTAACCAGAGTTACTTCTTTGTCATATTCAACTGACAAATGATCATATAGTTTAGCCTTATCATGAAAGGTGAAATCATTAAGTGATTTTTTGTAAGTTTCAATATCTTCAATCAACAAGTCTAATTCACTTATAAATTGGTTAAACTGAACATTAAAATGACCTTCCAGCTTTTTCAGCCGCTCAGCCGGCATTAACTGTTCGCAAAAGAAACATTTTTTTGATTGCTTTTTTTTATGGAGCGTTAAGCCTTTTCCTACCCATCTAGATAATTCATCGTCATCCTTTAATGTCTGAATGGCTTCAGAAATTACCGTTTTCGTCAAAATTGTATTTACTTTTTCTAACAAATCTGCAGTGTCAGCCAAAGCAAGTGATAATTGTAAGATTTGCGGTTTTGAAGTTGATTCTTTTTGTTTTTTATATCGGCTTTTATCTATTTCAGAAAGCAGTTTTTTAGAAACATCTGGGATTGCGGATAACGAGTTTGCCTTTTTCTTATAAAATGCTTTATCATAATTATTATATGAGTTGATTCCACTGGAGCTCAATAGTTCTCTAATTGTTTTCGCTTGTTCAATAGCAAACTGGTCTATCTCCCGCTCTAAGACTATTTTTTTGGAATCTTTAGTTCTATAGTCCCCACTTTTCCCTTCACGATCTTTTTTTAATTCCTGAATTTTAATTTGCTTTTCTTTACTTTCTTTGCCAAGAAAGAAAATTGGTGTTACCGAACCCGTATCGGTAAATACATTTTCATCAATGAAATCTTTATTAAATACTCGGACCTGAGGCAAAGACTGTCGCTTCGAAAAATCAACAGATGATATAGAATCTCCGTCAATTGAAATAGAAAAATCACCGATAGTGGAAATGCTATGTTTTTCAAGGCAACGAAAAAAGTTGGCAATAGTTGTTTTACCTGAGCCATTCCATCCGTAAATCAAATTAAATTTATTAAAATCAGGTAGCGAAGTAGGCCATTTAAAATCTTTGAAAATGTAGTTGTTCTTTATCTTTTCAATTCGATCAATTTTCATTTTTCCACCGAACATATCCTATCATTTAATATTCCCTTTATCAGCATACTGTTTCCAGAATTTAATCATAAATCCTTTAATTCCATTTTTAGGATTGAACATTGGGTATAATTTTATGAAATCATTCTCTGCTGTCTCATAATTTTGAGTTGAAATAGTGGACTTCAAAACAAGGTATAATAATCCTATCGAAGGGGAACGGCTCTCACCAAGATTACAGTGTACAAGGCATTTGTTTCCAGAATATAATGCCTTTTCAATAAACTTCAATGCCTCGTTTATTATAATTTCCGGAATGTAAGCTGGATCATCAGTATCAACTAGATTTAAAAAAAGTCGATTGTTCCTAATTGCTAAAAAATATTCCGGGTGTTCTTTAGGAGCGCCTCTTCCAGTATAACCGAGCAAAGCGCGATGGTATGGTTCTTTACATGCATGGACGACACACCATCCCTGTATCCCTTTAACTCGTGTTTCATAATCGGCTTCGTTTCCAATGAATAAATTTTTATATATTTCTTTCACAAATTCACCTTCATTTCGCAGGACAAAAACTTTGAAAAACGCATCTCTCGAGCAACATTGGAAATATAGGGATAACGAGTTGCTTTAGTACATCAAAAAAAAAGACTTCGAATTCGACAAAACCATTCATGTTTTATGCCATCCAGTTTTTACAGATTGTAACAAGAATTTCAGTAAGGTTCTCGTTCAACTTTCGAAGGCTGAACATTTCTTCTTGAATATAGCGGGTTAAACTTTGAAACCTTTGCTGATCTTCAACCGAGGGTATCTTAATAGTTAAGCTAAGGAATTTTTCTACAGGTGCCCTTCTTCGTCGTTGAATTGCACCTACGGAAATTCCGTTATACATTTTAAGTAGATTCTGGTTTTTTAAAATTCGGCCAATGATTGTTGGGTCATATTCTCTCTTAATCCTTAAAACTTCATAAGCTGGTGAGGTTATTCCGACATCAACAATCCAACATTGGTCAATTGCGCCCGCCCATAAAAGATATGGATTATATACAATGTCAGTTTTTCTTACGATTTTATATTTACTAGTGTCTTCTGTTGCGATTCGCTTTGCGAACCTTTCCCTTTGAAGTATTAATCCGGCCTTTTCGGTACATGTGAGTATTTCTGGTTCTTGATTATTTCCCAAGCGTTCTTCGGATATAGAAAGGACATCAGAGAGAGGGATCTTTATCCATTTTATTGGTGCAAACAAGCTTTGGGATACCGGCAATTTCAGTTGATGATATATTTCAGATGAAGATGCATTTACTTGGGAAAGCAATTTTTTATTGGTTGAAAGATTGTTATTTAGAAGTTCGTCTATTTCCGTTCTATCAAATGAACTGCTCACTGCATCAATTTCAATATATTTGGCAGGGAATAATTCATAACCATTTTCTCTAATATTATCAATTGTGATTGAACGGCAGAAACCTCTCTTGTCTTTGAACAATTTATTCTCAGCCTTCCAATCGTGGTATGTATTGGCTACTAACCGGATTATTTCTTCTGATAAGGTATTGGTAGTTCGATCAATAGCTTCTTTTAGATGAGAAGCATCAATGAATAATGTTTCGTTTTCTCGCTTTCTAAAACCACTAGAAAGCTTATTCCTGACTAAAAACCACAAGGAAGCAGGAACTGGAGTCGAATAAAAAAGTTTATCAGGCAGTGTGACAATACAATCAACTAAATCACTCTCAATAATTGCTTTTCTTATTTCGGTTTCTATAATAGATTCTGATGATAGTGCAGAATTTGACATAACAAAACCAGCGATTCCTGAAGGCGATAGATGATAAATGAAATGTTGAATCCAAGCAAAATTAGCATTCCCAGATGAAGGAACACCATACTTCCAGCGCGCGTCATCTTTTAAGAGCTCACCGGACCAGTCGGAATCGTTGAACGGCGGATTGGCGATGATGAAGTCGGCTTTCAAATCCTTATGGGCGTCATTCAGGAATGAACCTTCATTGTTCCACTTGATATTGGAACTGTCGATGCCACGAATGGCCAGATTCATTTTGGCCAGGCGCCAAGTGGTTTGGTTGGATTCTTGTCCGTAAATAGAAATCCTATCTAATGGATTCAAGGAAAGGCCATTGCCTTTTTTTTTGTAATGGTCCTGATGGGATTTGATAAACTTTTCGCTTTGAATAAACATGCCGCCGGAACCGCAGCAGGGATCGAATACCCGGCCTTCATAAGGTTCAAGCATTTCAACGAGAAGCCTAACAACACTTCTGGGGGTGTAAAACTGACCACCTTTTTTCCCTTCGGCAAGGGCGAATTGTCCCAGAAAATATTCATACACCTGGCCAAGCACATCCTTGCTTTTTGCTTCTTCACTGCCGAGAGCGATAGTGCCGATCAGATCTATAAGGCCGCCCAAACTTGCGCGGTCAAGGTTCTGGCGGGCATATACCTTAGGAAGAACACCCTTTAGAGAAGGATTCAGTCGTTCAATTGCCTCCATGGCTTCATCTACATAACCGCCAATATCAACTTTTTTACCATTTGCGAGAAGTATTTCGGTCTTTTTGCCATTATCTGAAATGGATTTCCAGCGGGCGACTGGCGGGACAAAGAAAACCTTTTCAGCAATATATTCATTGGGATCTTCAGGATCAGCACCTTCGTATTCTTCTTTTGCATTAATGAGTTTGGTATGCAGGTCTTCAAAAGCATCAGAAATGTATTTGAGAAAAATCAAACCCAAGACAATATGCTTATACTCCGCTGCATCCATATTTTTGCGAAGCTTATCCGCAGCTTGCCAAAGAGTTGCTTCGATTGGCTCCTGCTTTTTAGTTTTGTCTTTAACTTTTTTACCCTTGGGCATTCTCTCTCCATATGAGCTTGATGTAGATCGCTTCAGCCAGGTTCTTCGGATCATGGAACTGCGCCCAGTCGCGCTGATCGCGGAACTTCAGGATCTCGTTCATCAACCCGTCAAACCTTTTTTGATTCATAGCGAATCCTTTTTTATATCTCTCATTCCCGCATTGCGGCTAACAGGAATCATAATAGGGAATAGGGGGGGGAATGTCAAATTAAGAGGGGGGCTAGAGGCTAGAGGCGATAGGCGATAGGAGGAAGGGAAGAACAAGGCGAGGTTCGATGTTCGACGTTCGATGTTGAAGATAGAAAAAGTTGAAATGTTGAAACGTTGAAATGTTGAAACGATAAGGCAAGTTTCCGACATTATATTGGCAGCGCTTTCGCTTCAACGCTGCAACACTGCAACGATTCAACAAAAACAATCACAAGCACCAAATTCCAATTTCCAAATCCCAATTACCAAAACAAAGAAGCAACACAGGTACCAAGCCTTTCATTATTACTTTTATAAGTTAACTGGATTTTTGTGATTTGTCGCCAGCGCGCGCATCTTCCGGTTCCGGTTTGTCCTTGCCTTGCGCAGGACCTTCCCAGGTTCTGCCGCCATCCCTTGAAGTTCGGAAGGATCGAATCAATGCCACGGCACCAGTAATCGCTACCGCTGCAGCCGCTAGAACCATCCCCCAGAAATGGCCATCATCATTTTTCCCCATATTGCCTGCTCCAGTATTTTATTTTAAGAGTTTCAACGGGGGAAAGCAAATCAGGGATTGGAGACAGGAGGAAGAGGCGAGGGGCGAGGGGCGAGGGGCTAGACGATATCGGTGTACGGTTGACGGTGTAGGGCATGAAAAAGACAAAGGGTAAAGGTCAGAGTATGAAAAAACCAATAAAAATGCATTTACTCGATTATTTTTCCTGTTACCATTAACATTGGTTTTTCTGAAAAATAGTTCCATTGAAGGCCCTTATCAGCAAAGCGTTTTCACCCTATATTGACTTTATTGTAGTGGTAGTATAGTATAGTCGCATGAAGGAAATCCAGCGTGAGATCTATCCCACCCTGCTCGAAGAGTTCCACCGCCCGGAGATCACCATCCTGGTCGGCGCCCGCCAGGTGGGGAAAACCTTCCTGCTGAGGAAGCTGCACCGCCACGCCGCGACCCTCAAGCTGCGTACCCGGTTTTTTGACCTGGAGCAGCCCGAAAACCTGATGCTTCTGAACAAGGACGAGCCGGCGATCGTCCGCCTGCTGACCGAGGGTCTGGACGCGATCTTTATCGATGAATTCTATTACCTGAAGAACGCTTCGCACATCTTCAAGGCCATATTCGACAGCGGCAAAAAAGTGAAGATCTTTGCCTCGGGTTCATCGGCCCTGGAAAGTCACCGGCACATGCGCGAGTCGCTGGCCGGGCGCAAGAGGATCTTCCACGTCTTCCCCTGCGGCTACGCCGAGATGAAGCAAGTGTGGGGAAAGGATATGCCGGGGCCGTACCTGCGCTTCGGAGGCCTGCCGGGGCTGACCAACCTGGCCGAGGCCGACCGCCTGCGGCTGCTGGCCGACATCGTGCAATCGTACGTCTTGAAGGACATCAAATCCCTGATCCGCGAAGAGAATATCCGCGCCTTCAACCACCTGCTCTATCTCCTGGCCCAGAGCCAGGGGAGCGTCGTTTCCGCAGCGGGTCTGGCCCGGGAGATCGGTCTGACCCAGAAAACGATTGAGAATCACTTGAGCATTCTGTCCCAGACACAGGTGGCGTTCCCGGTTCCCAGCTTCAGCAGCAACCTGGGCAATGAACTGAAAAAATCGCGCAAAACCTACCTGTTCGACATCGGCGTCCGCAATACGCTGCTCAAGGATTTCCGAACCGTAGCGGAACGACCGGATGGCGGCGTCATTTTAGAGAGCCTTGTTTTTCTGGAATTGAACCGGTTGCTCGATCCCCTCAGCGAAATACGCTTCTGGCGCACCAAGGACGGCAAAGAAGTCGATTTCGTTTTCATCCGCAACCGCGAGCCTTTCCCAATCGAAGTGAAAAGCGCCGTGAAAGCGGACGATATCCCCTCCGGCCTGCGGTCATTCCTGAACCGCTATCCGCGAACCCCCCGGGCCTTTGTCATGAATCCGTCCTTGGACGCCGAGGCCACCTGCGGCAAGACCCGGGTTTTCTTCAGGAAGATCGAGGAACTGGGCCGCTTCCAGCGCT
>JALHSV010000563.1 GCA_022865525.1 Thermodesulfovibrionales bacterium | reverse complement strand
TTCCCTGCACTCGCAGATCATCCGAGTTCACAATACCGCCAATGTTTACATCCTTCATGAAATTGATTGCAGACAGGTCAAGCCCTTGAATCTTCAGCCTTGCGGTGTACAACAAGTTGTTCTGAATGTTTTTCACTTCTCCCTGGAGTGTGATTGCAGTTACACCGCCGGCGTTCAGCGAGGTATTATCAATAAAGAGCTTCTTTTCAGGGATACTCAAAAAAGCATGTATTTTTAATAGCATCTCTTTTACATCTTTCTTCAGGAATGCGAACTTCGCATCCCTCATTCCCATCTCTGAAGTGAAATGAAATCCTTTTTCTGTATCACCTTCACCGTTCAGGTAAAAGGTTACCTTTGTTTTTGAAATTTCTATGCCGTACTTATTTAATGTCTCTTTCAGTGCAGAGAGCTTCAGATCCTCTGATGAAACCGAGATATTCAGTCTCTTCGGTTCATCCTTCAGATATACCCAACAATCGATGGCTATTCTGCTGCCCGCGTATGTTGTATAACCACGGATTGAGGTTTTTGCGTCCCGCACTGAAGACAGGTTTTTCAGGGAAACATTTACTTCGTCATTTCTGAATTTCTTATCTCCATTGAAGTCAACAATGCCGGACATGATGGCGAATTCATCTATCTGATACTGTAATGTCGTCTTTCTTGCAAAAAATTCTCTGAGCTTGTCCGAGATATTGAGCCTCCCCGCTCTGTTCTGAAAGATAGCAAGTTCCGGTTCATGAACGGTAATCTTCTCAAAAATCAAATTTTTCTTCAAAATTTCCCTGTAGCGCATCTTCAGGGACAGCTTTTTTATCGTGAGGAGCTTCCCTGCGGTGAAACCCTCCGGATTATGAACAGTAATGTCATGGAGATTAATTTCTCCGGCAGGGCTGAAGGATAAGTCGCCGACAACAACTTCCTGCCCTATAAACGAAGTTGCCTGGGTAGAGAGCTTTACAACAAAAGCCCTCTTTAAATCACGGTACTGGATATAGGCAACGGAAAGAAGGAGTACAACGCTGAGAAGTAATATGAGAAAGATTACAGTTATGACTCTTTTGGTCTTTGAAGTCATATTTTATATTACTATGCTTTGCACGCCTTTGCAGGTGCTTTTTGTTAAACAGGGATTAACTGATTGGAATACACATAAAAAAGGGCGAGAGTTTTATCCTCGCCCTTTCGAGTGCTTATCTTATAAACTTGCCAGTGCAAAGTTCTCATGTGAATTATACCCTATTTATGCCTGCGCAGACGAGCAACATTTTTTAATTATGGCATTAAGAATGCCTAATACCTTACGCATACATGCTGTCAGCGCGACCTTTGGCTTTTTTCCTGCCTCTACGAGGCGGCGGTAGAAACAGCTGAGGGCTGGGTTGACACGGGAGGCACTAAGAGCAGCCATGTACAAGACAGCACGAAGATGTGCCCTGCCTCAACAGCTTTTACCCCCAGTGCAATGGCCAGATGGGTTTTGCCCGCGCCGGGTGGCCCCTCCAGAAGGAACTCACGGTATCCGAGTTCGCGCTTACCAGCCTAATCGCAGAGCTTGTCCAGTCCGAAGGCCAGGTGGCCCATCTTCATTTTCTCGGGGTCAGTAGAGGACTTTCACCTCCAAGTATGTGCGCCTTGACGGGCGCACAATAAAAAAAGGCTCAGTGAAAACTGAGCCTTTTTTTATTTCTAATCCGGCAGCGACCTACTTTCCCATGACCTTATCAATCATAGTATCATCGGCCCTGGAGGGCTTAACTTCCGTGTTCGGAATGGGAACGGGTGGTGCCCCTCCGGCATCGCCACCGGAAACCGTATATTCTTATTGTGAATCTTAACACCGAAAAACCGCGTATTGCAAGTTTTCTTTGACAACAGGAGGGAATATATAAGGGTCAAGTCACACGGTCTATTAGTACTGGTCAGCTGAATGCATTACTGCACTTACACCTCCAGCCTATCGACGTGGTGATCTACCACAGACCTTCAGGTGGATTACTCCA
>JALHSV010000562.1 GCA_022865525.1 Thermodesulfovibrionales bacterium | reverse complement strand
TGGAGTAATCCACCTGAAGGTCTGTGGTAGATCACCACGTCGATAGGCTGGAGGTGTAAGTGCAGTAATGCATTCAGCTGACCAGTACTAATAGACCGTGTGACTTGACCCTTATATATTCCCTCCTGTTGTCAAAGAAAATTGGGGCCTTTTGAAAAAGGCCCTTTAGTATGTTTAAGGAGTGAAATGAGAGAGAAAGACATATTTGAAGAAATAATTGATATCGGCAAGAGAAGGGGCATTCTCACCTATGATGAAATTAATGATGCGCTTCCTTCTGAATTTTTCTCACCGGATGAAATAGAAGATCTTATGGACATACTCCAGGATATGGGGGTAAAGGTTGTTGATCATGAAGATGCGCTCCCGCCTGAAGAAGAATTGGAAGAAGAACTGGAAGAATATGAAAAAACAGAAGATCTTGTCCAGGCATATTTCTATTCAATGGGAGATATTTCTATCCTCACGAAGGATGAGGAAACAGAGCTTGCCAAAAGGCTTGAAGAAGGGAAGACAATCATACGGGATTTAGTTATCGCATTGCCACTTTATAAGAAACTTGAGGCCAGTATGAATGGTGATGAGGAGGAATTAAACCCTGAAGAGGAGAGACCAGACGAGGCCCTTCTGAAGAGTGTTGAAGTCATTGAAGAATTAATGAAAGAAATATCATCTACAGATAAAAGAATCGCGAAATACGGTTCTTTAAAGGTTCTCAGGAGGGCTGTCCGGGAAAAGAAGAAAAAGAATATCGATACAAAAAAAATCGAGATCTTAGCTAAAGAAGTCGAAAAGGTATATCGAAGGGTAGAGTCTGAAGTTGGAGCAAAGGTAGATGACCTGGAAGCGATGTGGGTCCGTATTCTCAAGGCGAAAACACTCATAACAACTGCAAAGAATGAATTAATAACACGAAACCTCAGGCTTGTTGTAAATATAGCAAAGAACTATGTCGGCAGGGGCTTGCCTCTTCTTGACCTCATTCAGGAAGGCAATATCGGTCTCATGAAAGCTGTTGACAAATTCAAATATGAAAAAGGTTTCAAATTCAGTACCTATGCGACGTGGTGGATCAGACAGGCAATAACAAGAGCACTGATAGATCAGACAAAAACAATCCGTGTTCCTGTTCATATGATGGAGTTTTATAACAGAGTTACGAAAGCTTCCCGGGAACTCACGCAGCAGCTTGGGAGAGAACCAACCAATGAGGAAATTGCTCAGAAGCTAACCGTTCCAACAAGAAAGGTTGAAGAGGTCTTTCGGGCGATACAGGATCCGATCGCATTGCAGACACCGGTTGGAGATGAGGATACCGAGCTTGAGGATTTTATCGGTGACAAGAATAGTCCGTCTCCTTATTTAGATGCTGAAAAAACAGAGATATCGGAGCAGATACAGCAGGTGCTCAAGACCCTGACACCAAAAGAAGAGATGGTTATCAGGATGAGGTTCGGAATAGGTGCTGACCGCGACCATACCCTTGAAGAGGTCGGACGCCATCTTTCCATAACACGGGAAAGGGTCAGGCAGATTGAAGCAAAAGCCTTAAGAAAACTGAAACATCCGAGCAGGCTGAAAGCCCTTAAGAGGTTGACGACTACTCCTGCTTAACGGCAGTAACCGGGTCTCCTATTTGGATCTCTTTGGCAGCTTTCCTAATTATAGCGGCAGAAGTCGATGGTCTCGTACTAATTATCTGAACAACCCCATTGAAGATTTTATGCTCGCTTTGCAATGTGGTGGCAAGCAAATCACCCACTTCCAGTCCGTCATTTTTCCCTTTATCTATGAAGACGATGTCCAAATTCCCATGTGCGTATATACGCCTGAGAGTGGTTACAATGTATCCGTTGATTTCAGGCTTTCTTGGATTATCCACGGCAAGTGGGGGCTCTATTTCATAATAATTATCGATAAGGCTTCCGACTGGAATTTCGACATAAGAACTTGTTATGAAAACTTTCGGATCATTCTCATCAACCACCTCTGCAGTTCCTAAGATTGCAATGCGCACGCCGATATAGCGGCCGGTGACCGGATGCTTTACTTCCCCAACCGGATAAATAATATAAAATTTATCACCCTTCCTTACAGAATTGTTTGTTTTAATATATGCATAGTCACCTTTGGTGAGATTGGTGATTTCGCCCGGTTTGTCATAAATCGTTCCAACGGAATGCAGTGCATCTGCGATATAGCCGCTTAGTATTAAAAGGTTTTTATCGACCAGGTACTCTTTTTGAGAAGGTTTTGTAATTATTACGGGCTTTTCTTCCGGTTTAGGCTGTACTGATGGCTTTACCATGGGTTTTGGTGCAGGGGGGGCAATCTCTTTCTGTAAGAGATACAGAGGAATTTTGATTTTCTGATTTGGATAGATCTTATCAGGGTTATCGATGTCAGGATTTTCATTCCAAACCTTTGGCCATAAAAAAGGGTCTTGTAACTCTTCTTTCGTAATATCCCAGAGGGTATCTCCCCGTTCGACCGTATAATCCTTATATTCTTGATATTCTTGCACCTGTGCTGATAAACCAGCAGGGAGAGAGAGGAGCAATAAAAACAATACTATTCTGCTGAACATTATGCTTTTTCTTTGCATCGCTATTACTCCTTTTTACAGGGTTTATTTTTCATAAAAATCACTACGTTCTCATGAACAGTCAAGTAATATTCTATAGATGTTCATTCTGAAAGTCCATACTTTAACTGGTTCCCAATTTTTTGCTATAGTTATGTATGAAACATTGCAAAGCATGCCTCGTCTTTCTTTGTATTCTATTCCCCGTTATTCTTTACGGCGCAGAGGTTCAGGAATACACTCTCAAGAACGGGTTAAGAGTCTTGATTATTGAGGAACATAAAGCTCCTGTCGCGACTTTCCAGATATGGTACCGCGTAGGTTCCAGAGATGAACCGTCCGGGAAATCAGGGCTCAGCCATTTGCTTGAACATATGATGTTCAAAGGAACATCCCGTTACGGGCCGGCGGTATTATCAAAGATTGTACAGAAAAACGGTGGAAGTGATAATGCATATACGACAAAGGATTATACCGTCTATTTTGAGCTTTTTGCATCAGACAGAATAACACTGGCGATAGACCTTGAAGCCGACAGGATGCAGAATCTCCTTCTTGAACAAAAAGAGGTTATAGCGGAAAGAAATGTGGTGAAGGAAGAAAGAAGGCTGAGGTATGAGGATGATCCGCAGAATTCTCTCTTTGAAGAGGTTGTGGCAGCAGCTTTTAAGGTCCATCCCTACCAAAGACCGGTAATCGGCTGGATGTCTGATCTTCAGTCAATAGAGCGGGATGATTTGCTCCATTATTACAGGACATATTATGCATCTCAGAATGCGGTGATTGTTGTTGTCGGCGATGTGAACGGAAAGGACATGATAGAAAGGATCAGAAGTGCCTTTGAGGATAGTACTTCAGATCCTCCCGTCAGGAAAATATCGTATTTTGAGCCGGAGCAGAGGGGGGAGAGAAGGCTGTTTCTGAAGAAGGAAGCCGAGCTTCCGTTCATCATCACTGCCTATCACGTTCCTTCTTTCCCCCACGAAGACAACTATGCCCTTGATGTGCTTCATCTCTTACTCTCAAGTGGGAAGAGCTCCAGGCTGTATCAGTCACTCGTGTATGAAAAAAAGGTTGCACTCAGCGCATCTGCTGATTTCAATGGATTTAACAGGGACCCCTACCTGTTTTTCTTCTTTGCAACTGCCTCACCGGGAAAGCATATCAATGATGTTGAATATGCGCTGAATGAAGAGAT
>JALHSV010000561.1 GCA_022865525.1 Thermodesulfovibrionales bacterium | reverse complement strand
TTATAGTGATCAATGAAATACTTGACAACCGAGGGGAGATTTCTTACATGTTGTATCTCATCGAGAAAGAGGTAAGACCGGGATTTAAAGTTGATACCGAGGAATTCAATCGTTGCTTTGATCTTCTCATAATCTTCCTCCTCGAAATACTTTCTGTTCAAGGGATTTTCAAGGTCAAGAAAGATTTTAGGTTTCGGGTAATAGAAATGATTATGTTGAAAAGAATCTTTTCCTGCAGATGCCATTTTGATTCAATAAGAGAAATAAACCAGAGGGAAAAACAAGATATTAAAGCTATTATCTCAAAATTAGTTGACAGGCTCAAGGAACAATATCAACCTGAGAAGATAATCCTGTATGGCTCTTATGCCTATGGCAGCCCTGACCAGGAAAGTGACATTGACCTGCTGATCATTAAGGATACCAGTGAGAGACCGATTGACAGGAGAATTACAGTCAGAAAAATGATCTCAGATATCAGGAATAAAATGCCTTTTTCATCTCTTGTGCTAACACCTGATGAAATATCCCATTACCTGGCCATTGGTGACGATTTTTTGAAAGAGATTACAAATAAAGGTCTGGTTCTCTATGAAAGATAAAGATAAGGAGTCTTATGTACCGCAGCAGTGGTTTCAAAAAAGCGACCTTGACATGAAGCGGTCAGAGATACTCATTAACAATCAAGACCCTGAAGGTGCCGCATTCCATTTACAGCAGTCGATAGAGAAATCTCTGAAAGGATATTTGATTAGTAAAGGCTGGAAACTTCAAAGAATACATGATCTGGAAGATTTATTGGATTACGCGGTTGAATTTAACAGAGAAATAGAAGAATTCAGAACCCTCTGCCAGGAAGTTACGGAATATTATATCGAAGAGAGATACCCTATCCTGATATCTTCTGCCCTAACAGAAGATGAGGTTAGGACAAAAATAGGAAAAGCAAAAGAATTGATTCTGAAGATCATGCAGGGGATGTAATGCGTCCTTCAGCGGGTTCAAGTTGCAAACTTGAACCCTGTACTTTTGGACCTTTGACTTTGAACTTCTGCACTTCTGCACTTCTGCTCTTTTGCACTTTTTACCCTCGAATCCTCGAACCCTTGAACCCTTCTCTTCTGTCACCCTGAGCTTGTCGAAGGGTCTCGTTGTTATCACTCGAATCCTCGGCCCCTCGAACCCTTTCCGAATCGTCGGATTCGTCGAGGCGAAGAATTAAGTCAATAAGACTGAGACCTGTTGGGAAAGATTTTTGGCCGTAAGACAAAATACATCGTTACAGCATGAAGCCATAAACGACACCCTTGATGTCGCAATAGTTCCGAGCAATCATGCTGGACTTCAGTCCAAGTTCCACGGAAAGTTCCTTCAACCTCCTAAAATCTGATGCCCGGGGATTAATCTTCACTTCATAAGCGTACTTTTTATCAAGAATAAAATCGATCTCTACACCGCTCTTCCTCTGGTAATAATTGAGAGCCCCTCTTATTCTGAGGTTCTGGAATACGCTGTTTTCAAAGAGATGACCTTCATCAAGCCTCGCGAAATGATTAGTAAGACCCGTATCGCACATATACACTTTTGGCATTTTCCTGACTTCAGTGCTCCTACCTTTGCTGAATGGTCTGACGGTCTTTATAAAATACGTCCCTTCGAGAAAAGCCAGATAATTATAGAGTGTCGGCCGCGAGATCTTCAGATCCCTCGAAATCTTCTGGATATCAATTTTTGACCCGGTGCTCTGCATTAAAAGAAGCATAAGGTCACGGATTATCTCATTTCGTCGGAAATCCCCGAGTTGCAAGACTTCGAGCTGAAAAAAAGAGGTAAAAATATCTTCCAGGGCCTTCGCCTTTTCTCCCGCGCTGGCTTTCAGAACAACCTCCGGAAATCCACCATAGCGGATGTATTCATCATAAAGTCGGCTGATAGTGTCGAAGACTGCCATAGTAATATCGGGCACTCTGGGAATCTCGAATGGCGTCTGTTTAAATGATACGAACTCGCGGAAAGTAAGCGGAAAAACCTCAAAAATAACTTTCCTTCCAGCAAGGGATTCGGTAAAGAGATTCTTCAAATAAAAACTTGCTGAGCCTGTCAGGAAGAATTTCGTTTTATAGTGATCAATGAAATACTTGACAACCGAGGGGAGATTTCTTACATGTTGTATCTCATCGAGAAAGAGGTAAGACCGGGATTTAAAGTTGATACCGAGGAATTCAATCGTTGCTTTGATCTTCTCATAATCTTCCTCC
>JALHSV010000012.1 GCA_022865525.1 Thermodesulfovibrionales bacterium | reverse complement strand
TGCTTTAGATAGTTCTTCCATATATATCCACGACTGTTTCTTACCCTGATATAATTCTATCCAGAGACCCGTAACCCATATAGATTACTGGAAATAACTTACACTATTTTAGCAATTATTGGAATTGAAGACTTCAGCTTGCTATATTGTAGTTTATGATGAGATCGATATATCTTCCAGGTAAGGGTTGTTTATCCGGCAAAGAATAGAAGGAGGAAATATTGATGAAAGGGTTAAGAACAAAAAAGGTAAACACGATAAAGGAAGGGACATTGATAGTAGCTGTAGACATTGGGATGGTAAGTAACCATGGGTGCTGTACCACTGCAGATGGCAGGAGCACAAAGACATTTAGCTTTGATAACACA
This sequence comes from Thermodesulfovibrionales bacterium, assembly GCA_022865525.1. GTDB lineage: Bacteria > Nitrospirota > Thermodesulfovibrionia > Thermodesulfovibrionales > SM23-35 > JALHSV01. The sequence goes on along the minus strand of JALHSV010000012.1, from coordinate 1,310 downwards.
AGAGATGGGCTCGATATACTGTGGAACATGATACTTGCGAGTAAAAACAGATTTCAATGCAATGAGGTAATTATAGGATATGAGTCAACCGGACCTTATGGAGAACCGCTGATTCACTATCTCAAGCAGAAACCAGTAACGATCGTACAAGTAAACCCGCTGCACTCAAAGAGGATGCGAGAGATCAATGACAACTCTCCATTAAAGACCGATCGTAAGGATCCACGGGTAATCGCAGATGTCATACGGATAGGGCACGCCTTAAGCGTCTTGGTACCAGAAGGTGATGCAGCCTATTTGAGAAGAATCAATAATGCACGGGAGAGACATATTAAAGAGCGCACCGCTCTTCTCAATCAATTACAGCAGTTTGTGTTTCTCATATTCCCAGAATTTTCACGAATAATAAAAACGATATACAGCAAAACAGCCTTATATATACTCAAGAAATATACGACACCGGCAAAGGTATGCAGCGTAACTATAGAGAAACTCGGAGAGGAAATGAGGAGACGGAGCATGGGCAAGTTCGGGGTAGAACATGCTGCGGCGCTGATCAATTATGCAAAGACCACCATTGGTATTCAAGAGGGGTTGGACGGTTTAGTTATGGATATACAGCACGCCCTCGTCCAATTGGAGATGGCCGATAGTCTCATTGCAGAGCTGGAGCACGAGATGGAGACAACACTGCACCGCATACCCTACAGTCGCAAACTCCTGGCAATCAAAGGGCTTGGGATAGTGACGGTAGCAGGGCTCATTGGAGAGGTAGGTGACTTTACAAAGTTTACAACGCAGTCTGAGATAGCGAAGCTTGCTGGTCTTGACCTCTACGAGATAAGCTCGGGGAAAAGACAAGGACAGAGGAGGATATCAAAGAGGGGAAGGAGCCTGTTACGGAAAATACTGTATTATGCCGCTATGCAGGCAATCAGAAAGAACGGCATTATGCATGACTACTACCAAAAACTCATCGGCCGGGGAATGAAAAGTATGATGGCGCTCGTGGCAGTATCCAGGAAACTGTTGAGGATCATATTTGCAATTGTAAGGGATGACACTGAATTCATACTGAATCATGAATCTCAGAGAAAGGAGGAGATGAGAAGGGCTGCTTAGGGTTATAATTCACGTAGGCGGGGAGATTATCGTTTTCTTCCTTTAAGGCGCAGATGCGACCTTCGACTTCAGAATACATAACTCCCCGTCGACATTCTAACTCCAATTAAGCAAGGTAAAAGCGTTTAATACGACTTTCAAATTACAAGGGTTGGGTAGGATGTCATATTAAAGATGGGGGATATCTG
>JALHSV010000560.1 GCA_022865525.1 Thermodesulfovibrionales bacterium | reverse complement strand
AGGGGGAGCGGGGGTGAGTTTTTTCGTATGTTTGTAAGAACTGAATACTTACGCCGCCATCTGTTGACAATTGAAGATATATACTATATATTATATATCGAGGTGCAGGATGCAGAAGAAGCTTCTTTTGTCCATTGATGAGCAGGTTTACTCGGGCCTGCTACGCGTTGTTGGCCGCGGCAAGATCAGCCACTTCATAGAAGAGCTGATAAGACCCCTGGTCACCGGAGATGCGCTTGATGATGCCTATAAAACCATGGCGGCTGACCGCCAGCGGGAAGAAGAAGCCCTTGCCTGGAGCAATGCCCTGATCGGAGATGTAAAGAATGAAACGCGGTGAAGTATGGTGGGTAAATCTTGATCCCGCGATCGGAACAGAGATCAAAAAAACTCGCCCTGCTGTTATCATCAGTAATGATTCCGCAAACAAGTTCTTGAACCGGGTGCAAATAATTCCCCTGACCAGTAATGTCGAAAATTGCTATCCAAGCGAAGCCATAATTAAGCTGAATGGGAAAGATAGCAAAGCTATGGCCGATCAAATCACGACAGCCGACAAGAAACGATTGAAAGATAAAATAGGATCGGTATCGTCTAAGGACATGATGGCAATCGAAAAAGCGGTTAAAATTCAACTGGGCTTGCCATTGTAGAGGGTTAAATGCCAGGTCAACGCATTGGTTATGTCAGGGTCAGCAGTTTTGACCAGAACCCCGAACGGCAACTGGAGAATATTTCACTCAATAAGATCTTTACCGACAAAGCCTCGGGCAAGGATACCAAGCGGCCTGAGCTCGAGGCGCTCCTTGCCTTCGCCCGTGAGGGCGATATTGTCGTTGTGCACAGCATGGATCGCCTGGCTCGAAACCTGGACGACCTGCGGCGCCTGGTGCAAATGCTGACCAAACGGGGCATCCGGATTGAGTTCGTCAAGGAAGGTTTGCATTTCACCGGCGAGGATTCGCCGATGGCAAATCTGTTGCTCTCGGTCATGGGTGCCTTCGCTGAATTTGAGCGGGCCCTGATCCGCGAGCGACAACGCGAAGGGATCGCCCTTGCCAAAAAACGTGGGGCGTACCGTGGCCGCAAGAAAGCGCTTTCGCCTGAGCAGGTGGCCGCTCTGCGCCAGCGAGCTGCTGCCGGTGAACAAAAAGCCGCTCTTGCCCGCGAATTCGGCATCAGCCGCGAGACTTTATACCAATACTTGAGATCGGATAATTAACCATGGGAGCGGCCGTGCCGATTCTTTCCGGAAGCTGGCAGCATTTGCTCGGCGCCGAGAACCCGGGCTATTTTGAACGGGAATTCGGCATCAGCGACGCACTGTGTCAAAAAGTGCTGGCCGAGGCCCTGGCCAAGGGCGGAGATTTCGCTGATCTTTTCTTTGAACACACAATTAGCAATTGGATAGTTTTGGAAGACGGTAAAGTCAGCCGGGCTTTCAGCGATGTGGCTCTCGGAGTAGGTATCCGTACCGTCAAAGGCGACCAGGTCGGCTATGGCTTTACCCAGGAGCTGAATGAAAAATCAATGCTAGGCGCCGCCGCCATCGCCGCCACAATCGCCAACGGCCTCAAGGTTAAGCCGGCGGCCAAATTGGTCTGGCTGGAAACAAAAAACCACTATCCTCTGGAAAAACTGCTGACCGCTGTAGCCCTGGAGTCCAAACTTCCTCTGGTGCAAAAGATAAACGAAAAGTGTTTCTCGCTTTCGCCGTTGGTGATAAAGGTCAATGCCTCATTTCACGACCAACAGAAGCGGATCATGGTGGTTACCTCCGATGGCATCAAGGCCGAGGACCTGCAACCCCGGGATTATCTAACCACGCTGGTTGTGGCTGAAAAGAACGGCAAGCGGGAACAGGCGGGATGGAATCTGGGCGGACGTTATAATTTTTCTTTTTTCACGCAAAACGCGATCGACGAAATCGCCGCTAAAGCAGTCAATGACGTGCTCCAGCTTTTTGACGCAGTCCAGCCCCCGGCCGGAGAAATGCCGGTGGTTTTCGCGCCTGGAGTAACCGGCGTCCTGCTCCACGAGGCTATCGGCCACGGCATGGAAGCCGATTTCAACAGGAAAAAGACCTCAACTTACTGCACAATGATCGGGAAAAAAGTAGCCGAACCTTTTGTGACAATCATTGATGACGGAACTATTCCCAACATGCTCGGTTCCATAAACTTCGACGATGAGGGCACTCCCGGGCAAAGGACAGTACTAGTAGAAAACGGTATCCTGAAAAGCTATATGCATGACAAAATATCTGCCCACTATTACAAGCTGCAACCGACCGGCAACGGCCGCCGGGAGAGTTACCAATACTATGTGCAGCCCCGCATGCGCAACACAATTATGCTGGCGGGTGTGACACCCGCCGCAGACATCATTCGCAGCATCCAAAAAGGCATCTACGTACAAAATGTAAGCAACGGCGAAATAAACATCGGCGAAGGCGATTTCGCCTTCTTTGTCTCGCAAGGGCGGATGATCGAGGCCGGGAAACTGACGGCTCCGATCAAAGATATCAACATCATGGGCAACGGTCCCAAGATGCTGCAGGACATCACCATGGTGGGCAGTGACCTCGAATTGCATGCTGGTGGAACCGGCGCCTGCGGCAAAGGTGGACAGTCTGTTCCCTGCGGCTTTGGACAACCATCATGCCTGGTGAAATCGCTCACCGTGGGCGGCGTTAAGCCTTGAGAATGAGGAGAAAAATCATGAACAAGGAAATGCTAGATTTAGTCGCATGGGTGATAAAGGCCACAAAATCTGCCGGCGCCGATAACTGCAAGGTCAATCTCGACACCAATCGTTCTGTTGAAATCACTTACCGCGAACGCAAGCCGGAGAATATCAAAGAAGCATTCACTAAGGCGCTGAATATCGAAGTTTTTGTCAACAACCGTTTTTCCATCCAGAGCACCTCGGACCTCAGAAAGGGCGCCCTCCAGGATTTCATTGCCAATGCCGTGGCGGCCACGAAACTTCTGGCCGAAGACCCCCTGCGCACCCTTCCCGATCCCAAATACTACCAGGGCCGGGCCGAACTCGCTCTGGAACTGGTCGATCCCGCGTACCAATCCTTTTCTCCCGAAAACAGGCACGATATGGTAAAAGCCCTGGAGAAGGCCTGCCTCCAGGAAGGCGGTGACAAAGTCATTTCTGTCACAGCCCAAGAACAGGACGGCTTTCAGGAATCGCTGCAGATGACCAGCAACGGTTTCGCAGGCCATGTGCAAGGGACCTATTATTCGGTCTTTACCGAGATGACAGCCAAAGATGAAGGCGAGCGCCGGCCGAACGGTTACAGCTATGCCGTGGCCGTCTCCCGCAAAGACTTGCCCAAATCCGAAGTTGTCGGCATCGAGGCGGCGCTTCGGACATTGTCCATGCTGGGGGCCAAAAAAATCAAAACAGAAACCCTGCCGGTGATCATAGAAAACCAGAATGTGGAACGGATCTTTGGCGGATTCATTGGCGCCATGTTCGGCCGCAGCATCCAGCAGAAAAGATCCTTCCTGGCGGATAAGAAAGGCCAGCAAATCGGCAGCAAGCATCTCACCCTGATTGACGAACCTTTGATCAAAGGCGGATTGGGCAGCCGGCTGTTTGATCGCGACGGTTTCAGCGCCCAAAAAAGGACCATGATCGAAGCCGGTATACTGAAAGAGTTTTTCGTCGATTGGTATTACAGCCGGAAGCTGGGCTGGGAACCGACTTCAGGCAGTTCTTCCAACCTGGTTATTCCTCCCGGGAAACGTCCGGTCAGCGAGATCATGAAAGATTTGGGCCGCGGCATCCTGATCACCGGGTTTATCGGCGGCAACTCCAATCCGACTACCGGTGACACTTCGATCGGGATCACCGGTCAATTCTTTGAAAAAGGAGAACCAGTGCAAGCCGTGGCCGAGATGAATATCGCCGACAACCATTTGAAATTCTGGAACAAACTGATCGAGGTGGCCAACGACCCGTTCCTGTCATCGGCCCGGCGCTTTCCCAGTCTGGTATTCGAGAACATCGTGGTTTCGGGATTATAAAGATATCCACGCTCGGTTAAAGAGTCGTCCGCTTTGCTTTTTTATCTTCTGCGGCGCGGGTGTCGACTCGAGCCTGGCAAACAAAGAGGAATCAGTTTCATAATCTTCACCGGCCCGGCCGATGATGTGTCTGAGAATTAAACCATCTTAACAAACTCATAAAAAAACAAAATATATCCTATTTTATCCTCAAATTAGGGGTAAACTCAACGGAATTGCTGAGGTATTTACAATTTTAAAATATTTCGTTTAAGGCCAAATCCGTATTAGCATACGATTTTTTCCGTTTCGTGAACTGGGGCTATTTTGAAAGCTTAATGGAACAAGAAGGACAGATTCATTTTATTTTTTCTTTTTACCACCACCGGAAATGATCACTAAAATAAAAAAAAGCACTATAACGGCGGATGCAGTCATAATTGTAGTGATGATTGCTTCTATAAAAGAAAGCAACAACCCGATTAACAGAGATGTTTTTCTTATTATTTGAATGCAAGGAACCAGAAAAGCAATTAGTGCAACCCCGGCGATAACAAAAATATTATCGATAGAAACTTTGTTACGGATCAAAATAATAACAATAACCAGAAACAATTCGAATGGCAAGTATTTTGAGTAAGTTCGTATAGATTTGAATTCCCAAATATAATTGTATTTTTTTAATAAATATGGTTTTAGCTTGGCAAGCAATTGTACAATAAGTTTGAAAAAACCTAATATAGCAAATACAAACGCTGCAATAATTATTACTACGAAGAGTATTAACAAAGCTTCCATTAATCTTTCCTGCTATTTTTTAATCTCCACGCTCATGCTTGCCATGGGAATTTATGAACACTACCCATGAAAATTGAAAAATATTTTATGCCAATCATTGTCATCATTCTGGATTTTTTAATATTTTTGGAAAAATAAGTTCACTTTCTTCTCTATGTCTAAGTTGTTCGATATTATTTAATCTGTGTTCTTCTTTAGTCATTCCAAGTTCATTTCTCCACGGATCAAAAAATTCACCTCCCGCCTTAGGACAAATAGATTTTATAAAACATCTACGAGTATAACAAGGATATTCTCGAGGAATTGGTCCGTTAGCTAGATGTATTCCGATAAAATCTTGTTCGAGAATCTTAATAACTTTCCAACGACCTTCATCAATCCATTTTGGTTTAGGAAGTTCAGGAAATTTTCCAACGGGAACAAGTTTAGCATTTGATTTTAATATAATATGGTTTCCTTCCTCTAAATCAGGAAATTCCAATTCATTGCATATACTTTTACTTTTAAGAGTTCCCTTACTTCTGAAAATCGGATCAAACATGCCGCGGATGATGCTGCGGGCAAGTTGGCTGCCCATCGGCTTTGCGACCTCGGCTTTAGCCTCATTTTCCTGGATTTTTTCGACGCGTTTTTGCAGGAGTTCATAGGCCGATTCGCGGTTGATGATTTTTTCATAATAGCCATAGAGCAGCGACTGGCGAACAATACTCTGTCGCTGAGCTGGGTCGATGGGGCCGATCTGGCTCTGGGGCGGATAGATCAGGGCCCGCTCAACGATTCCGGGCATGCCCTTTTCGTCAAGCAGCGACACCAGGGCTTCGCCCACTCCCAGTTCGGTGATCACCTTCTCCACATTGACCTTGGGATTGGTGTGGAAAGTCGTGGCCGCTGCCCGGACCGCTTTCTGGTCACGCGGCGTGAAGGCGCGCAGAGCGTGCTGGATACGGTTGCCCAGCTGGCCCAGGATAACATCGGGGACATCCAGCGGGTTATGGGTGACAAAATAGATGCCCACTCCCTTGGAGCGGATCAGGCGCACAACTTGCTCAATTTTTTCTTCCAGGCCCCTGGGAATATCATTGAAAAGGAGATGGGCCTCGTCAAAAAAGAAAACCAGCTTGGGTTTTTCGCGGTCACCGACTTCGGGGAGCTGGTCGAAAAGCTCGAACAGCAGCCAAAGGAGAAAGGTGGCGTACGTTTTAGGGTTGCGTATCAGCTGGTCGGCGGCCAGGATATTGATCACGCCGCGGCCGTCGCGGTCAGTTTGCAGCAGATCGTCCAGGTTCAGGGCCGGCTCGGCGAATATCTTTTCTCCGCCCTGTTCTTCCAGGGCCATCAGGTTGCGCTGGATGGAGCCGATGCTGGCGGTGGAGATGTTGCCATAGGCGGTGCGGAACTGGGCGGCGTTGTCGCCGGCGTACTGCAGCATGGCCCGCAGGTCCTTGAGATCTATCAGCAGCAGGCCGTTGTCGTCGGCGATTTTAAAAACCAGGTTGAGCACACCCTCCTGGGTGTCGTTGAGGTTGAGCAAACGGCCGAGCAGCAGAGGCCCCATCTCGGAGATGGTGGTGCGCGCCGGGTGCCCCTGCTCGCCGAAAATGTCCCAGAAGACAACCGGGAACCCCTGGCTGCTGTATCCAGAAATTTTAAGCTGCTGCACGCGCTGGTCGATCTTGAGATTTTCCCCTCCCGGCTGGCAGATGCCCGACAAATCCCCCTTGACGTCGGCCATGAAGACCGGCACGCCCAAGCGGCTGAAGTTTTCGGCCAGCACCTGCAATGTGACGGTCTTGCCCGTGCCGGTGGCGCCAGCGATCAAACCGTGGCGGTTGGCCATCTGCAGCAGCAAATACAAATCTTTACCATCATCACTGCGGGCAATAACGAATGGATCGGACATGCAGCACCTCCGAAATGATCTTAGCGTAAAAAAAAACCGGATACAAGCACTCTGTTTTATTTCCCTTAGCGTGGTCAACGCAGAATTCGGAAAAAATCGTACGCTAAGCTTTTACGAATTCTAAAAATCCCTCTATATTGGCACTCTCAAGAACGTGATTATTGCTGCTCTTTTGAGATATCCGTAAAAAACTCATTTTTGAGAAATATTCAAGAGTCCCAACAAACCAATGTTATTCAATAACAAATTCCCTTAGCGTATGATTTTTTCGTTTCGTGAGCAGACACATTAGATATCACAAAACTGTTTCTACTGGTTTAAAAATAATGCCTTGACTTTTGTGGGTTCTCAGAAGAGTTTAACTGAATCCAAGCAATGCTCTTCAAATTTCATTTTTCATTACCTGCGATAAAATTCGGGCTTCACAAATTTCATTGCCCATTTTTGCCCTCCTTCTATTAAAAAGTACAAATCCACAATGGAAGGTCTGATTTTTCGATCAATTGAATATTCTTGAATTGCTCGGACTGCTCTTACTAAATTTTGGTCATCTTTTTCTTCATCAACAATTCCAATTTTCTTTGATACTCTCATAACAACTAAATCTGGTTTTATACAATCGTATCCTGTACGAAGTAAAAAATGCAAAAGTGATGTTGTGGAACGAAAGAAAGGAATTTTATTCGTTTTCATGGTTTTTTTCAGTTTAGAGAATCCATTCCAAAAATGTTCAATATCTTCATTTGTTTTGATCTCTTTTGGAATTTGAGTATCTGTCAGAAGATTAACAAACGAACCAATTCTATTAATTTTTCTTGCTAAACTAACAATATGAAATAGTTTTGCTTGCTGCCTTATTCCACTTATCTTTTCCCAATATTGATCAGCCAAGTCACATGGATTCATTTTGATAATTTTGTCAATTTCGAAATTTACAAAAATCTCTTTAAATATTCCTGTTTTGATTATTTTTTCAACAATCTTTGAGTTTGCATTTTGACTAGTTGCAATCAATTCTGTAAGAATTTCAATTATTCTACTTTCAGAAAGGTTAGATTCAACCCTACGAACGTTTCTTTTTTCCATTTCATCCGAAAAAGAAGGCTCATTTTTAAATTTATCGATATTTGTGACTAATTCATCAATTTTTAAGCATATCTCAGTTTTCAAGATTAGGCCTCTTGGTCGAAGTAAGGGTATCGCGAATATTGACCTAGTACCAGCGAAACTGTTACCAACTGCAAGGCAAGCCTTTCCGGCTTGCTATTTCATGTAAAGTAATAATCATTGTCATCATCCAATTCAATACTTTAATTGACAATATAGGAAGATCAATTTTCCCCATGCTTGCATTTTAAGGATCATTATTCGAAATGTCAATTGTGTTAAGAGTCCAATATGTTATGGACTCTTACAAGTATTTGCAATTTCAATATATTTCCTTTAATATCCCATTATGGGGAAAATTGGTTTTCCTATAAGTAAAAGGAGGTGATGTGAAATGAAGAAAAAATACATGAAACCAAAAATTTACCTTAGGGGAAACACTGCCCAAATTTGTAAGAGCGGCTCCTCGAAAGGGAAGTGTACCCAAGGCCCTTGCGGGCACGGCTAGAACAGTCGAAGGTCATCCAACCTGGGAGAAGTATCAAGGCATCTCCCGGGTTGGTGTTTCTGGTATTCAAAGATCAAGTCACCAACTAGTTATCGCCCATGAGAAATAAGCCACTTTCAGCCCCCAAGAACATCATCTTTGCCATCACATCGCGGTGCAACCTAAGGTGCAAACACTGCCTGGCCAATGATGGTTCTCAGGACGAGATGGACATCGACGCAGCGAGGAAGATGATCCGTGAATTCGCCTTGGCTAAAGTTTTTGATGTGGCCATCTTCGGCGGCGAACCACTGCTTCACCCTGGCATTTTCGAGATATTGGATGAGTTCAGCCGTCACCTCATCGGCCTTTCCATCAACACCAATGCCATATGCATCACCGACGAGTTCGCCGATCGATTGTCGAATTACCGCATCGGCCCCTATGTGGTCAGTCTCGATGGTTCCTGCTCCCAGGTGCACGATGCCTTGAGGGGAAATGGTGCTTTCGACAAGGGGGTCGCGGGGATAAGAAAGCTCGTCGCTCGGAAGAAATCCGTCCTTATGTCCGCCACGGTCACTCGCCTGAACTACAAGGACCTGGGCCCTATGGTCAGGCTGGGGTGGGAACTGGGTGTGCGGCAGGTGCGGTTCAACCACCTGAACTACGTCAACAACGCGGAATGCTTCGAGGACGAACTCTTCATAGGCAGTAACGAGATGAAGGAGATATTCGCCGACATCCTCGAGATCGAAGCCTCGTATGGAGAATTCGTGACTGGCACCTTTCTCGATGTCGCCAAGGCGGTTCGCGAGGTCGATGAAGGGGATACTCCCGTGCCATCTGGGGAACTGCTGGTTGAAAGCTGCGGGGCTGGTGTGGTCAAGTGCGGCATCAGGCCCGACGGCGAGATGATACCCTGCGAAGTCCTCTGGAACTCTCCCTGCGGGAATGTGCTAAAGAGACTCCTGGTGGATGTCTGGCGGAATTCAGGGGAACTCGACCAGTTTCGCACCGAACTCAGGTTGACCCGGGATGAACTTGGTGAATGCATGGACTGCAAATACCGGAACATCTGCTACCAAGGTCATCGCTGTTCCCCATACGCTGATGCACAGGGGGAACTTGTCTCCAAAAAATATTATTGCCTGCTGGGAAGGAGATGAACCATAGCAAGGCAACTCAACACCGTCTATTTCTACAACCGCAGCTGCAACCTGCGCTGCCGTCATTGCTGGATATGCCCCAAGGAGACAATCGACCCTGAAGACGAATTGACCTTCGACGAAGTGACGAAGATGTTCCTCGGGGTCAAGGCAGGCGGTGTTAACAGCGTGAAGTTCGGGGGTGGAGAGCCCCTTGTACTGCCCTATGCCGCAGACCTCATCGAGTTCTTCGCGAAGGAAAAATTCGACCTTTTCCTCGAGACCAACGGAACCCTGGTGACCCCCCGCCTGGCCGAACTGGTCGGGAAAGCCGGTGGAAGGGCGAGCGTGTCCCTCGACGGGCCCGACGAAGAGACCCATAGCCTCCTGCGTATATCGAAGAACTCCTTTGAGCAGGCGAAGCGTGGCATATGCCTGCTTGTCGAAAGGGGCATCTACACCCAGGTGATCTTTTCCATCCACAAGGGAAATGTCGCACGTTTCGTACAAACTGTCGCGCTTGCCCGGGAACTTGGCGCCTCCAGCCTCAAGGTCAATTTCATACAACGCATGGGCCGCGCCGAGGAAATGGATGAAAATGGGTCACTCCTTGATGTCAGGGAATTCCTCGACTTCTTCGGGCGGCTTGATACGGATGTCTTGGGTGACTTTGTGTTTTTCGACATCCCCATAGCCTTCAAGAAGATAAAGCGCGTTACCAAAGAGATGAACTACACCTGCAATATCTGCAGCGTGGTGGGGGTGCTTTCCAACGGCGATGTGAGTATCTGCGGCATCGGGAACCTCAAGGACGACCTCGTCCTCGGCAATATCCGGTCGAAGCCCCTCATGGAGATATGGCAGGCCCATCCCCTTTTCCAGGACCTCTACAGGGACATCCCGGCCAATCTCGGCGGGATATGCTCAAACTGCATGTTCAAGCGGCAATGCCTCGGGTGCTGCGTCGTGAACACCTACAACGTGACCGGGCGCTTCAATGCTGGCTATCCCTTCTGCGAAGAGGCACATCGCCTCGGGCTTTTTCCCAGGCAACGCCTGGTGGAGGTTTGAAAATGGAACGGTTTATATTCAAGAAGAACGTTGTGTTCAGGAAAGAGGACGACGGGGCACTTCTTTACGACCACGACACGGGCGAGATACTGCCGCTCAACGAAAGCGCGGCTGACTGGTGCGAACTGCTTTTCGCGAACTCGTTCGACATGAAGGCGGCGGAGTTTGAGATGCGCAGTCGTTACGAGGTCGACAAGGGCGAGGACATCTCCGGCGACATGGATGAGATAATCGCCGTGTTGAAGGAAAAAGGTTATATCGTATTGGCCGGCAAAGATTCCTGAACTTCATGGTAGCGGTCGGCCTGGCCCGTGATGCTTTCACCCGCAGGTATGGAGGATACTTCTACATCACCCACCAGAAAAGCGGTCTAAACCACACCTTCAAAGGGTGGGCGGCGGAGATGTTGTCAAAACTGGGCAGGGTCCGGATAGACCAGGACCTACTGTTCAGGGACGTGCCCATTGGAGACCTGGCGACTGCCGTCGAACTTCTCAAGGCACTGCACCGAGAGGGGTTCGTCCATCTCCCGCAGGCAGGAGGCGATGTCCTTGAAGACCCCATTAGGAAGCTCGAAGTACCCTTCCCCATAGATTATTTCAGAGAGAACTACTGTCTGACCACCCTTGAAATCGAGATACTGACAAGGTGCAACGAGCGCTGCATTCATTGCTACATCCCGCATAATCAAAAGACGGTCGTTATGGGCTTTGAACTTGCCGAGCGGACCATAGAACAGGCCAGGGCCCTTGGAGCGGTTGAGATCATGATCTCGGGTGGGGAAGTATTGATGCACCCGGAACTCCGGAGAATCATAGCTTCCGCAAGGAAATACGACCTGAGCATGACTTTGTTCACAAACCTCACCATGATCGGTAAAGAGCACGTCGACATTTTTATGGAGAACAACCTTCGCGAAATACGGGTCTCACTTTACTCAATGGATGAAGCGGTGCATGACTTGGTGACCCAGGTCCCGGGTTCCCAGCAACTGACAAGGAGGGCCATCGAACTCCTTGTCAAGAAAGGACTTCCTGCCTTCATCGTCTGCCCAGTCCTCAAGGAGAACTTTGGAAGTTACCAGGAAGTGACACACTGGGGAGCCTCCCTGGGCATCCAGGTCAGTCATGACCCCGACATCTTCCCACGGCTGGGAATGGATACCACGGTCTTCGAGCACCGCCTTGACCTCGCATGCGCCCAGGAGGTGTTTAGGCAGACCTTGAAGACGGAAGCGGGAGAGATGATGGACGCGTTGGATGCAGGCGCCCCGTCCGCGAAAGAACCCGTCTGCGGGATTGGGTGCGGCTCGCTTTCAGTGACTGCCGATGGGACCGTCTTCCCTTGCTCTTTTGGGGAGAACCTTGTTCTGGGAAATCTGAACACTCAGAGCCTCGGAGACATCTACCGCCATTCATCCAGTTTAAAGATGCTGCGAAGTCTGGCATGGGGTGACTTCGAGACCTGCCGGCAATGCCCGGCGCGCTTGGCATGCGGGATGTGTGTCGTCAGGAATTACGCTGAAAACGGCGATGTGAAAAAGCTCAGCCCATATCATTGCGAATACTCAAAGATCAAATATAATATGTCTGGTATGGGGTGACGCCAGTGCCATCTCCATTGACATTTTGAGGTTAATCATACGAAATGCCAATAATCAGGAATAGGTCTAAAAAATAAATATAATTTTTTTTTTGGATTTATAAACTTCGTTTTGACAAGATGGAATTTACACTGTACTCTTTTTACTTATTTTAACGAAGTGAACTCAACTTCAGCCAGTGGGTCCAGACGATGATCATAGACATGGTGTCGAGCTCGCAGTAGCGTAGTAGTTTTTCGCGCCAATTTTTCTTGACGGCGGGATCGCCGCGGTGCTCGCCGAACATCATCTCATAGTAGGCGCGCATGGCCCCGGTCCCCTCGTTGACCACTTCATCGTTCTCCAGCGCCTCGATCTCCCCACCCAGCGTGTCGTAGGGGTCGGCAGCCAGCCCTTGCTCAAGCTTGAGATATTTCCTGAACCAAGGGATACTATGTAGGTAGGTATGGTTCTGCCAAACAGCCGGCAAGACTTTTTTCAGCGAGTTGCTCCCCTTCATCTGCGGGTGGAAATAGTGCTTCCTGGTGAAAGCGCACATGTCGACCAGGCGCCCCTTCCTTTTCTTCTTGTCATCCGTGGTTATCCGCTCCAGCCAGTCCTTTAATTTATCGTTTTCATAGCCAAACAGCTCCATCTGCTCAAGAATTTTCCTAAGGACCGTATTCTCGTGCGTGGCCCACATCAGCGGCGTCCCCTTGTCGCCGATCTTTTCCAGCAGCGATTCGGAAAAGCGGAAATTAGGGAACCCCTCGTCGAGGTTGATCCATTCGCTATGCGCAGGCTCCGCTCCCGGCCTGTCGATGGTATGGCAGCTCCACTGGAAGGCGATCAATTCGTATGGCCGCATGCCTTTGTGGAATGGGATGGCCGGGATGCTGGTTTCGAAATCGATGAACTGCAGGGGATATTCCCAGGTGTTCAGCTCCTCCTTCATTTCCGCGGATGCCCATTCGTTGTTTTCTTTGGTATTCCGGATCTGGATCAATTGCCGCTCACCGCGGCTCCCCATGCCGCCTCCCTTTTTCCCTAGCGCCTCAAGGGGAATATCGTACAGGCTGACCCGCCCCTGGGCGATGAGCTGATCGATCACGGGCTCGCTGCCGCCGACGGCCCCGGCAAAGTAAAGTTCGGAAATATGCGGCGAGACGTCGGCCAATGCTCCCCAGCACTCGCGGAATCCGTCTTGCTGAACGTCCCCACTGTCGCGGTATTCGCACTTGAAACATTTTTTGTTCGGTTGTACAGCGATCTTTTTCAATCCGTCCCTGACGCTGCCGATGAACTTTTCTGTCTCGCATTGGATACCTGGCATCATTTTAGCGACCTTATCGTCGACGTTTTCCAGGGCCAGGAGGTTGTCGGCTTGCAGTTGAGTATGTTGTGGCGAGCTTTCCGTGTAGATGAACTTGACACCGATCCTGGGGAAGCGTGATGGAGCCTCATTCGGGTCCGGATTGGCTTTGCGGAACCAGCCGGCCAGGCCATCGATCTTCGTGCATTGGGCCTTGTCCGGGAGGAACAAGAAGGAATGGATCTCGGCTTCGGGGTATGCCTCGCGCAGGACCATGGTCTGGAAAGCCACGTCTTCCAGGTATTCTTTCATGTCACTCCAGGGATTTTTCTGTGAACTGTCAAAGGACTTGGACTTGACCTCGATCAGGTTTATGACGCCGCCTTGCTTTTCCAGGATGTCGATGCGGACCAACTTTGAATTTGAAAATATGGCAGCTTCATAGAGGGTGACGTTTTCTTTTTTCAGCAGCTCAGTTGTTTCGTCCACCGCGTATTTATAACCGTGGTTGGTTTTGATCTCGATGCCGCCAGGGCGTAGGAGAGTAGCCAGCTTGCCGACCACATAGCCGCCCTCAGCCAGGAATTGCATGTATTCGTTGGCCTCCAGATTGGAAGGATACCTTTTTTTCTTGTAGTAGAGCTTGGCCGGGCAGTCACGCGCCACCTTAAAATCGCTCTTGGAGATGTAGTCTTTTATTTCCATCGTTGTGAAAATGGTAGCAGAAAAAGAGATATTGTCAAACTACGTATGTGGGGGTATTTTCATAGGTAATGTCGGCCATCAGCTAACTCCTTTCCATTAAATACTCTTTTTATTAAAGGGACTATCTTAATCGCTTAGAGATTGTGCCTTTAAATCGATTGTAGAGAGATTTTTTTATTCTAACCACCCGGCATTGCTGAGGCAATGCGGGCATTTGCAATTTCAATGACTTTCCATTAAAATCCAATCATGGAGAAAATTGATTTTCCTATAAGTCAATCGTTTTGGGTTATTTGAAAATTATAAATTGAAAAACAATGAAAATAGCAGAAGCAGTCTTAAATAGATTAAATAAAGATTACCTCTTACCTTCAATTCAAAGAGAATTTATTTGGCTTGAAAATCCAGCAGAAAAAAGGATTGAAAAACTTTTTGACTCAATATTACAAGAATATCCATTTGGTTCAATACTTACTTGGTCAATTGACAAGGCACCTGCATTAACTCAACTAGATTGGGAAGTATACGAATTTATAAAAGATTACGATTCCGACAATCCACACAATAACCCTGCAAATATAAATGGTTTTTCTAAGTTGTTTTTAATCTTAGATGGCCAACAAAGATTAACTGCATTAAATATTGGTTTACGGGGATCTTTTACTAAAAAAAAGAAATTAAATAAACTTTACATAAATTTATTTTCTGATATAGAAAATGATCCAGATAATGAATTTGGATTTAAATATGAATTTAAATTTCTTGCAAATATATCTCAAGATGATAATGAGTTATGGTTTGAAGTCGGGAAAGTTCTAAACTATCATGACAAGAACACAGAAGTATTTAAACAAGATTATGATTCAATAATTAAGGATAAAACATCTAATAACGATTTAATTATTAAAGCAAAAATGATACTTGGTCAACTTCATAAAAGAATCTGTACTGATGATACTCTCTATGAACCAGCTCCGATTTCTACAGCCGATGACGAAAAGGTATTAAATATTTTTGTCAGAACAAATGATGGTGGAGTGAAATTAGAGAAAGCTGATTTATTACTTTCATATATGGAATCAAATAAAAAATCTGTATTCACGCCAAATGGAGCTCGTAAAGAAATTACCGATTTTGTTGATTCACTAAATAAAGAAGAAACACATAAACCTAATTATAATTTTGCCAAAGATGATGTTTTAAAAACATCTTTAGTCCTTTCAAATTTAGAAGTCCAATATAAATTAAAAAACTTTAATGAAAAAAATCTCATTATAATTTCTAACAATTGGTTAACTATTAAAAAATATTTAGAGTGTACTGTCAAATTGATAGCAAGATATGGTTTTTCTTCAAAAAACATTATTTCAAAAAATTCACTAATTCCTATTGCGTTTTTCTTTCAAACAAAAAATATTTCAACCAGTTTCGTAGCCTCTCAAGCAAATCAAGATCTTGAACAAAAAAATGAAATAATAAAATGGCTTGTAGTTTCTCAATTAACTAGAGCATTTGGAAGTTCATCTGATACTACTTTAAAATCAGTTCGCGAATCAATTAAGAGTGGAAAATCATTTAAAGAGATTAATTTTGGAAGGATTATTGAAAAAGAAGATGTCGAAAAATGGATAAACAGAGAATCCTTTGGCTCAAAATACTCTCACTTACTACTTTTATTAATCACAAAAAATAAATATTGGGATGAATGCCAGCAAGACCACATATTTCCTGATAGTAAATTTAATGAAGAAGAATTTAAAAAACTTTCATTAACTGATATGCAAATCAAGTTTTATGAAAAATACAAAAATTCAATAATTAATTTGCATCTTCTCAACCCATTAGTAAATATTGTTAAGAGCAATGATGACTTCATTGATTGGGGACATACTCAAAATAGGGATTTTTTAGAATCCTCTTTAA
The DNA here is from genome assembly GCA_022865525.1 of Thermodesulfovibrionales bacterium. Lineage (GTDB taxonomy): Bacteria > Nitrospirota > Thermodesulfovibrionia > Thermodesulfovibrionales > SM23-35 > JALHSV01. The sequence continues at coordinate 888 of JALHSV010000560.1, read as the reverse complement.
TTCCAACTGACATTGATTTAAGCTTTAGTAATTTTGAAAATTTTATTGAAAAACGAAAAGAAAAACTCATAAACAAAATATATGAATTATTAAGACCAAGCAACCCATAACAGCGTGTAGCTTCAATTATAGAGATAGTTCAGGTTATATCCCCTTGCGATGAGATGCTCTTGAAAAGCAAGGCCATCTCAAGCCCGCATACTCTCCCAGCCTGTTAAATTAACGAAAATAAAATTCCCTGGGGTTTATTATGCCGGCAATATGTTATAGACTTTTACACCAACTTGCAATATATATATTTTTGGACAATAATCACACCAGAAGGGACACAATGGACAAATGTATCTTTTGTAATTCCTCATCGTACGGGGATTGTTCGCGAAGCCCCCATGGCAAGCATGAACATTCGGGGGACGAAGGACACTGTGTTTTTTGTGGTTCAAGTTCATTCGGTTCCTGCTCACGCAGCCCACATGGCAAACACCAACACGGAAAAAGCGGCACGAAATGTGTATATTGTGGCTCGTCTTCATTCGGTTCTTGCAGCCGCAGCCCACACGGAAAACACGAAAGATAATTCATTAAAATTATTGGTACCAAGTCTTTCATTATTACTTTTCCCATTCCGCTTACAGCCAGGTGCAGTTCTTTGGATTAAGGAATTTGGTCCAATCGCAGCTGCCGGCTTGCCCGAAACTGCGCCGGCATTTCGGCCCGGGCGGATACCCGGCGTTTTGGCACAACAAAATGTTTATTTCGTTGTAGTTTGCTATCATTTTGAAACTTTTAGATTTTTAACAATTTTTCGCGAGTTGGGGCTTTATAAGCAAAAGGTACTAAAATCGAACCAGGTGAGATTGCCTGATTTTTCCCTACCTTTTGTATCTT
>JALHSV010000559.1 GCA_022865525.1 Thermodesulfovibrionales bacterium | reverse complement strand
TTAGAGGTGTTCTGTTTCTGCTAAGATATGTTTGAGAAATAGATCGTATAAACGGGTGAGCGTTCTTTTCTTGTGAGTAACAATATAAAAGTTTCTTTTCATGTGAATATCAGTGAGCTTTATTTCTTCGAGCAGCTTATGCTCCAGTTCATCTGCGACGGAGAATTTTGAGAGAATAGAAACCCCGAGTCCTGCTTTAACAGCCTGTTTTACCGCATCGGTTGAGCCAAAAATTCCCGCAATTTTCATATGATCAAAAGATATCCCCTCGCTTTCCAGAAATTTTTCTACTTCCCTCCGGGTTCCGGAACCTTCCTCACGAAAAACCATGGGGAGAGCGACTAATTCTTTGAGCGTCATACTGCTTTTCTCTGTCTTCAACGGTGCCGACACAACAATTAACTCGTCCTCAACAAAAGGGGTATAGTCGATTTGATCATTCCCGAGTTTCGCACCTACAATACCCAGGAGTAATTCATGCTTGGAGATACTATCAATAACTCCTCCGGAGTCCGCTATAAGTATTTGAAAGGAAATCGCAGGAAATTTTTTTTGGAACTCTTTCATGATTCGTGGCATTAAGTATACGCCCGGTATTGTGCTTGCACCAATAACGAGCTCCCCTGTTGTCTCTTTTTTAAGCTGTCCGAGAGCCTCTTTCAGCGCGTCAGCTTTTTCAATGATCTCTGTAGCCTTGCCGTATAAAACCTCTGCCTCTTTTGTTGGAATGATGGTCCTGCCCATCCGGTCGAACAATTTACATGCAAACTCATCTTCCAGGGCCTTGATATGATTACTGATAGTTGGTTGGGTCAGGTGAAGAGCTTCAGATGCCTTTGAAAAGCTTCTATTTTTAAAAACTGAGGTAAATACACGCAGTTTGTGAATATCCATACATGATTTTACCATAGAGAACAGATGAAAAACTGATAGACGAAAAAACGCCGGTTAGATGCCCCCCTGTTGTACGATCGTCTTGACCTCAAACTTCGGAGGATTCATTATGGTCTTTTTTACAGCACACTGATCTGCAACTTTTATCAGGGCCCTGTGATATTTCTCTGGGAAACCTGGCGGAACGATAATCTCAATTATGATCTTTTCAAGGAACATCTTTCCTTCGTCTGTCTTCCCGTATTCAAGGCGCTGGATCAGAGAAATATGCTCAGTCGGAATTTTCCGGTTCTCACAGAAACTGAGCACATAGATACCCGCACACGTTCCGATTGATGCAAGAAAATATTCATAGGGGGATGGAGCAGACGCGGCGCCACCATCCTTAACCGGCTGGTCGGTATTGATGGTGAAGCCATTGAGCTCTGCATTGACTTTCTTACCGCCTGGAAAAGTAATTTTGATTTCTATTGTCCCCTCCTGTGATACTTTGACTGCATAAGATTAACCCGAAAAACGCGATTGAATAATGCAGATGTTGTGAAGAAATTTATTTTTCGATACCTTAGTGTACTTATCATGAATAGTCATAGGTATATTTTTGTCAAGAAAACATTTAAAAATAATTTCAATTATTCATCGAGTTAAATAAATTTATGAACAATGTCTGCATTATTTGGGTTACGATGCCTTCGCCTTTTTCAGTAAATCCTCTGCTGTTTTTTTCATCTCTTGCAATCCCTTGCCCCTGAGTTTCCTGATCATTTTCTCTGAGGCAATACACTTCAAGAATTCTGTCCGCTTCCTTTTATCAGGAATCATCTCGATCGCGTCTTGACGAATTTTCCTCAATGATTGCAGGTACTGCGAAAATTCACACCCATACACTTTCTCCAGTTCTTTCCGTATTGACCGGGAAAGAGCAGGGCTTATACCACTGGTTGAGACAGCGATATTCAAAGGCCCCCGGATCATGGTCGATGGGACAATAAAGTTACACAAGTGAGGAGTATCTACAACATTCACAAGGCAGGGGGCGTCCCGTGACACCTGTTCATTGACAGCCGGTGAATCTGTTGCTGCAATCACAAGGAAAGCATCCTTGAGGTCGCCACTCCTGTATTGTCTCGCAATATGTCTTATCGTCTTTTTTTGCTTTGCACTCCCGATTTTTTTCGTGATCTCAGGGCTGATTACGGTTATATGTGCTCCCGTTCTCAGCAAGGGGAATATTTTCCTTTCAGCAACCGTACCGCCACCAATCACCACAGCCCTTTTCTTCGAAAGGTTAAGGAAAAGAGGATAGTAGACCGG
>JALHSV010000558.1 GCA_022865525.1 Thermodesulfovibrionales bacterium | reverse complement strand
TTATTGACTATAGAGTGCCGGAATGGGACAATTCAATCATGAAAAAAAGCCTTAAGAGCAAGTCATCGGAGCATTAGGGGAATAATGGGGACGGTGCTTGACTTTGTGACTTTGTTCAGGTGAGTTGGAAATTCTCCGGGGTCGCTTCTCAAAATTGAACTTTAAGTTTTGAGAAAAACTCTTAAAGGGAAGGCCTCCGGGGTCAGGTCTCAACGGGCTGTTGCCCAATTAGGGTAAATAAAAGCATCATTGATACGCTGATCTAAATCGAAGTTTTAGCGTAATTAAAGTTCTCTGGCACCGATACATTCCCGTTATAGCCATATTTGTCTTTCAATAGACCGTACATGAAATCGAGATTCAATATCTCCTTCAGCTTGCGCAAAGGATGATTCTTCCTGACCTTCTTTTCCAAATTGAAATTGTAAAACAACTTCCCGTTATTGGGACTCTCAACCCCGATCATGACTTGCTCTCAAGGCTTTTTATCATGATTAAATTGTCCCATTTTATCGACTTATTTTCAACAAATTATCAATAAAAAATCTCTTAATTCTTTCTATGATTTATCCGATTTGGGCAACAGCCCGTCGAGACCGGACCCCTGAGGCCCTCTACGCGGCCTGGCCGCCTGGTTCCACCACTGCGACAAGGCCAGGGCAGCGAAGGAATTCAAGCTGCGTCCGGAGCAGCGCGTCCTCTTCGCCCAGACGGTGGGCTTCCCCGCCTCTGCCCGCTGAAATCGGCGCACCCGGCAGCGCAGGCAAATTGGGGACGCCCATTGCCTTTGATTTCTGGAACCTGGAGACCTGACCCCGGAGTGCCCCCTTATTGAACGGTCTCCCCTTCCTGGGGCTGGTCAGCCTCGGCCTTCGACGGACGGTGCTTGTAAATATGTATAAATCAGGACATCTTTGATTTTTCATAGCGATATAGCGCACCAAGGGAGTTCATTTCCACGCCGGCAAATTCAGGCAATCTGGCGATCTCCCGGTATTTCAGTCCGCCACGATCCTTCAGTTGCAGCAACAGTGCCCGGCGCATTTTTTGTCCGTGGCGGGTGTCAAAATCAACTTGATCCAGATCGACTTCATGCAGCGCGCAAAATTCCTGGTATATCTTGGCGATCGGTTCAAAACCGAAATCGTCCTTTCGTTTTCGCTCCAGACTCTCCTGCCCGCTGCGCCGCTCGAATCTCTCCTGCAAAACCCCGACTCCGGCTTCATCGGCCAGCACCGGCCCCAGTTCGGTATGGATGACAGGAAGCTCTGATTTTCTCCCCTGCCAACTTCGCACTTGCTCATATAGAGTCGCCCTCGTCCCATACAATGCCTCTACAAAGGCATGATCGACCCGGCCAAGCGGATCGCTTTTGAAATACTCCCCTGCGCTCGACCATTGGTAATCGAGGAAATCCTCCGCCAGGCGTGCCCGCACCGGATTCCCCAGTACATAAGAAATCGCCATGAGCAAATAGCCCTCATCCTGGATAAGTGTCGATTTAAAGCGTCCCTGAAATACATATCCGCTCCCGCCATGACGTCGCCGGTAATAAATACCATATTCACCATTGAGCAGTTTGAAAAAATCGGCCATGCGTCCCGAACTGTTCTCGATGACCAGGTGATAATGGTTGTCCATCAGGCAATAGGTTAGGATGTGAATCTTCAGTCTTTTGCTTGCCATGCCCAGCATGTTCAGGAAAACTGTCTTGTCCTTTTCGCCGGCAAATATCCGCTCCCGGCCATGGCCGCGGTTCATGCAATGATGGAACGCTCCGGGATAAGTCAGCCTCGCCCTTCTCATAATATTATTTTATCACGCTAATTACATATTTACAAGCACCGTCCCCAAATGCCCATATGTTGACAAAGTAACAAAGTCAAGCACCGTCCCCAAATGCCCAAATGCCCCGGCCATGCAGCCAAATGGTGCCTTTCACGGAACCAAGTTTTTTCACTGATGCTCTTTTTTAGTGCTAATAAAATCAAATAAAATATGTCTGCCTACTTGACACGTACCTTCTAATGGGCGTCCCCCATTCTTCCCCTCAAGGCAAATATCAAGCGATGCTCCTATCTCTGCCATTTGGCAAGGGAAGCCTCTTGGTGAATTTTTTAAACTTACATTTAGTACGAATCAAAGTAAATAAAGCCACAACTAAAGTCAGTCCCCACGATATTATTGGAGTTTTTAAAATAATAGCATTTGAAAATACCTGAAGAGATTCTTTACTATTTCCAGAAAATACTTCTTGAATCCACATTAAAATTGAAAGATGGGGATCTTTATCCTGAAGATAAATAAGAGATAAAAAAGGAGAAACAACCGCAATTCCAAGAAAAAGGGCAAACACTGAAAAATAAGCATATCCCATTCGCATTTTTTCCAGGTCATGCTCCCAACTAAGAGCATCATGCACAAGTGTTCTATTTATTGCATCTTCAAGATGTTGGATATATTTTCCAGCGCGAACCATTCTTTCAAACTCGGCAAACCAAGCAATATAAATTAAAATAGAAATAATTGGAACAATAATATTAAATACCATTGGGATGAATTTCGCAATTAAAGCATCCGTGCTTGCAGACAAAGTTGCAGCGATTAATAATCCAATTGAACCAAGTCCAAAAGTGATTATCTGATTTCTATTTCCCATTGATTGCAGCGACTCTTGTCTTAAGGTAGTATATTCTTGAAAATATGCCTTCCGCACTTCCTTGATATCATTTGTTTCTGGCATGAGAGTCAATCCTCCTCATTATTTAAAAACATTTCATGTCAATATAATACAATAGAATTAAGATTCATGAAATCATTTCTTTTGTAAGAAAAAGATTTTCGACCTGGACATAAAATCATTTTAATAGATCCAATTTGAAAATGATAAACCTGACATTAATGCCTACTCCACAGTACCTTAATCCAGGTCTTTTTTATACCCAGGGTATGAACCACAAGGGACTGGACTTTGAGCCATTTAACACTGCGCTACTTTTTGCAGTTGGGCATACCGCGGTACCGAACGATTTCTGGGGCGTCTTAATTGCCAGGGTCTGATCGATTACCATTGAATCGGACTTGATCTCGATGGGTGTCTGGAGCAAAACATTTACGTTTTGTAACCAATAAAATCGAAATCGACGGAAGCAAGCATCTTCACTGAAGCTCTTTTTTAGTGCTATAAAAAAATTAAAATATATATCTGCCTACTTGACACGTACCTTCTAATGGGCGTCCCTCACGGCGAATCAGATATAATTCCTTCTAAAAAACTATTTACTGCATCGACCAAGGCTTTCCTGCGCTTTTCTAAAAATAGACTGTATGAATCTACAGAATGCAATTTCTGATCTAAAGGAATTAATTGTAAAGATAAGGCCTCTACACCTCTAGTTCTTATTATTTCCGGAAAATAATCTTTTGGCTCGGATGCACTAATTTCCCGGTTAATACGACCGGAGATAAACGCCATATTAGCAATTTCATTGATTTCCTTTTTATCATATTTTCCTTTTAACAGAGATTTGGGGAAGATATGATGGTGCTGAATTATGTGCAATCTTCCTTGATGAGTAAGGCTTAACCCCAATCCAGTTCGCCAATCTTTTGCTCCATTGGATTTCATTGTCAAAAACAACAAGGAGAATATTGGGCTTCCCACTCCTTTTTCTTTTATATCTTCAATATCAAAAGTCAATCGCCCGAATTGTTGGCGAATAGCTCCAATTAATTCTTTAACATCGCCACCATTTTTTAAAATTGTTAAATCAGCATCAAGAATCGTTTCAGAAGATCCTTTAGAATAATGTCCACGTGCATTTGCAATAAAAAGCCAATAAAGGAGTGATTGCCCCTCACTTTGAGTTATTTTTTGATTTTTTAAAAAATAGTAATAAGCAATAGTAATAAAGAATTGTGGCGATGATAATAAGGATTCATCATCTATTTGGGCATTGGCTCGAAGAAAATTAATTGCGATTCGCAATCCTTCTTTTGCGTCTTCCCAACCTTGTTTTAGTCTATTGACTGGAATAGTGCTCACACTATTAAAACGAGATTGGCCAGTCGCAAAAACCACCATTGCTCTGACAAGAATTCCGAGATCAAGGGTCATCCATTTCACTTCACATTCTTTTTGAAATTCTTCCAATAATCCAAGTGAATTCCGCCATCTTGCGGTTATTTGAGCAAGTGCTAAATCAGATCCACGCAATTTAACACCAAGTGAGTTCACTCGGACAAATATGTCAGCTACTTCTTCATAGCTTAAATCTCGTGGCAAAACATGCATAACGTAAGAATATTCACTAATATTTCTTAATTTTTGTAACCGAATACTGTATTTCTTCCACTTTGGATCTTTTGGAGATGTTATTCCAATAGATTCAAGTATCTCGCTGATATCATCTGATTTAAAAACTGTTGAAACAGATACCCAATTGGATTGTTGAGCTAATGATTTGGCTCCAACTACAAATGTTTTATTTGCTAATTTATCTTGAATGCTATTCTCTCCTTCCTCGATTTCATCAATTTCTTCTTCGTCTATTCCCTGGTATTCAGCATCATCTGTCACCTCAGTAAAATCATCCAATTTTTCCGGATGATCTAAATTGAACAATATGTCAATTTTCTTTTTTTTATCCCTGACCGTGATGGGTTCACCCTTGATGATTGCTTTGAGTGAGGTTAAACGTTGTTGACCATCTAAAAGTAATTTACATCCGGTGAAGGGAGAGACACCCTGAGAGACAGAAAAATTTCTGGCTGAATGCTCTTGATCGGTTTCCCAAATTAATATCGATCCACTTGGATATCCTCGATATAAAGAATCAAGTAAATCTCTAACTCGGGTAGAACGCCAGACATACCTACGCTGCAACTCAGGCAGTGCTAGTTCCCTTCTATCAATCATCCCTATCAATTCTTTCACAGAAATGTCAGTTTTGTTCATATTGACTCCATACTATACTTTTCTTAGATTTAATTCGTTGACCATTGTTCGGACAGCACCTCAGCCTGTTCCAGCACCGTTTGTGTCGCGTTCTCTTGCTTGTCGGGTGGGTAGCCGTGCTTGCGCAGGATACGTTTGACCACGACGCGGAGATGCGCCCGGACATTCTCGCGAATGGTCCAGTCGATGGTCACATTTTTGCGTACCGTCGCCACCAACTCCTTGGCTATTTTTTTGAGCAGGGCATCACCCAGCACCTTGACAGCGCTGTCATTGACCTCCAGGGCGTCATAGAAGGCCAGTTCGTCCTCAGACAGTCCCAACGACTCTCCCCTAGCCCCAGCTTCTCGGATTTCTTTGGCCAGGGCGATCAATTCCTCGATCACCTGGGCCGCTTCAATGGCCCGGTTCTGATAGCGGCGCACCGTCTGCTCCAATAGTTCGGCGAAAGATCGCGCCTGTACCACGTTGCGCTTCATGCGCGTCTTGACCTCACCGGAAAGCAACTTGCGCAAGAGCTCAACAGCCAGGTTGCGCTGCGGCATGCCACGCACTTCAGTGAGGAATTCATCCGACAATATCGAAATATCCGGTTTTTTTAGCCCAGCCGCGGCAAAAATATCTACCACCTCATCTGAGACCATGGCTTGGGAAATGATCTGGCGGATGGCATGGTCCAGTTCATCATCGCTACGACGCTCGCCTGGGGTGGCCTTTGCCAATACCGAGCGCACCGCCTGGAAGAATCCCACGTCATCGCGGATGCGCATTGCCTCTTCATGGGGGACCGATAATGCAAAAGCCTGCGATAACTCGGTTACGGCACGCAGCAGCCGGTTCTTGCCGTCCTCCTGGCCAAGGATATGTTCCTGGGCAGCCGGCAGCAGTGACAGCCGCTCCTGTGGTGTCCCAGTGATCCAGGATGTCCAATTGAAACCATGAAAGAGCCCAAGACATATCTCATATTTTGTAAGCATGATGGCAACCGCTTCGGCCTGGTCAATAGCCGTCTGTCCGGTGCCGCCACTTTCAGTGTATGTCGCCAGTGCCTGCTTCAGTTCTTCGGCCAACCCAAGGTAGTCCACGACCAATCCACCCGGCTTGTCTTTGAAGACACGGTTCACGCGGGCAATGGCCTGCATCAGCCCATGTCCGCGCATGGGCTTGTCCACGTACATCGTATGCAGGCTCGGGGCATCGAAACCGGTCAGCCACATGTCGCGTACCAAAACGATCTGGAATGGATCCCTGGGATCACGGAAACGGTTGGCCAATACTTCGCGGCGGGACTTGTTGCGGATATGTTCCTGCCAATCCAGAGGGTCGGATGCCGAGCCGGTCATCACCACCTTGAGGATTCCCGCATCATCGCCATTTCCATGCCAGGAAGGGCGTAAGGCAACCAGCTGTTGGTAGAGCTCTACGCAGATGCGCCGACTCATGCAGACAATCATGGCCTTTCCGTCCAAAACTTCAAGGCGCTTTTCAAAGTGATCCACCAGGTCGCTGGCAATGAGTTTGAGGCGGTTCTCAGATCCGACCACAGCTTCAAGCTGGGCCCACTTGGTTTTAAGCTTTTCCTTGCGTTCAACCTCTTCACCCTCGGTGACTTCCTCAAACCTGGGATCTATCTTGGGCTTTTCCGACTCCTTAAGTTCCAGCCTAGCGAGGCGGCTCTCGTAATAAATCGGTACCGTCGCACCGTCGACAACTGCCCTCTGAATGTCGTAGATGCTGATGTAGTCTCCGAAGACAGCCCGGGTGTTGGCGTCGGTCTTTTCAATGGGGGTGCCGGTGAAGCCAACGAACGAGGCGTTGGGCAGCGCATCGCGCATATGACGGGCAAAGCCATCGATGAAATCATACTGGCTGCGGTGGGCCTCGTCGGCAATAACGACTATATTGCTGCGATCAGACAAGACCGGATGTCTGTCCCCTTTCTCATCGGGAAAAAATTTCTGAATGGTTGTAAATACCACTCCCCCGGCGGCGACGTCAAGCTTGGTGCGCAGGTCTTCCCTGTTTTCTGCCTGGACCGGTCGTTGGCGCAGCAGGTCACTGCAGCGGGCGAAGGTGCCAAAGAGTTGATCATCCAGGTCGTTGCGGTCGGTCAGGACAACAATGGTCGGATTTCTCATGGCGGGATGCCAGATAACGCAGCCGGCATAGAAGGCCATGGTCAGGCTCTTGCCCGATCCTTGCGTATGCCAAACCACCCCGATGCGTCGGTCGTTGGGCTCCCCGCCCAGGGAAACGATCCCGTCGACATCCATGAACATGGCCTGGGCCCTCAACGTCTGCTCCATAGCCTCCCGGACGGCATGGAACTGGTGATAGCCGGCCATTTTCTTGGCTATCTTGCCCCTTCCGGCATCCTCAAAAACGATGAAGTAGCGTATCAGGTCCAGGAAACGTTTTTTCTCGAAGACTCCCTGCAGAACGACCTGCAACTGGGGGACCGTAGGCGCCATGACCTCCTGCCCGTCGATGGTTCGCCAGGGCTTGAACCACTCCTCTCCCGCTCCTACCGCCCCAATACGTGCTTCCACACCATCGGAAATAACCAGGGCAATATTGGTAGCAAACAGCGTTGGGAGTTGCCCCTGGTAGGTCTGCAACTGTTTATAGGCAGTCCAGATGGTGGCATTCTCGTCTGCCGGGTTCTTGAGTTCGATCACCACAAGCGGTATGCCGTTGACGAACAGCATCACATCGGGTCGCCTGATGTTTTGGCCTTCGACCACGGTGAACTGGTTCACTGCCAGCCAATCGTTGTTTTCGGGGTTATCAAAATCGAGGACCCAAGCCTGCGCCCCGGCGATTCTTCCGTCTTTGCGGCGATACTCTACCGTCACCCCGTTTACCAATAACCGATGAAAAGCACGGTTGCGCTCGATCAGCGACGGCACATCAATTCTTGTGAGTTTGCGGTAAGCATCTTCCAACGCTTCCGATGGCAATTCCGGGTTTAGTTTTGCTAGCGCTTGCTTCAGCCTCCCCGCCAAGATGGTATCCCGATAGTTCGGGTCGCTTCGCTCGGCAAACATCTCCCCAACAGCAAGCAACGGTCCATGCTGGATCGTGTACCCCAGGCTCTGCAGCCATTCCAGGGCAGCGTCTTCAACGATTGATTCGGTAAATCGCTGATTCATTTCCCACCGGGCTCAGTTTCTTGAATCTCTTTCAAAATGAACACCTTATTTTTTAAAATAGAAAAAATTGAACAATTATGCAACCAAATCCTCCCGAACTTTATCTCGCCCACTCCATGGTACTGGGGTAACTCCATAATTATTTAAAGCATCAATTACTCCTGGCGCAACCAGGTTTACCTGATCGTTCAGAAGTGCATATGCTTTTGATTCAATAGCTCGTACTTCTTTCGTATCTATCCACCTAAATGCAATGGCTTCTGCCATATCGCGATTAGGCCTATTGACCGCTAAAAGAATACGTTCTGGTTGTTTGCGAGATTTCGGAATAACAAAATCGAAATGGTGTTCGAAGCCACTTTTTCCTCTAAAATTAACTTTGGGAGTATAACGAATATCATTTAAGTCTAGCCAGGCAGTGACATCCTCATAAAAAAGGCTCGATACCATTGGCTCGGCCAAGACAAACATATCAGATATAGAAAGCATAGCTTGTATCAGATTATGCTTCTTTAAAGAAAAATTTTCTGATGTTGTTATAATTTCCAAACGCCCTTTATCGGTTAAATTGATCCCAAAACCAGCTAACGTAGTTTTAAGAAGAGATAGGCGTTTTGGACTGTCTAATTTACATCCAGATTGGTTAAGATCATCAATGATGTATCCATCATCCGTTATCAAGTATCCGTTTTCATGTTTTTTAACATAAATTTGAAGATAATCATTATGGCGGTCTAAATAAGGGGATGTGATTTCAACTAAACCATCAATTTCGCGCAGGGTTGTTTTATCCTTTAACCAAACAATATATCGATCAAGTAGTTTTTGAATTTCATCTATCATGTGATTATCCCTCTGATTATATTAGGTGGTTGAATTATATTACAAAATTTCATAAATTCTTGCAACGAAGTCCACATATCCTCTGGATTGGAAAATTTATCCAGTGGAATCGGATAAGCCCACTTGCTTCCAAATCCTTCACGATATATATGGATATGCGGAGAAGGAACCTCAGCATCATCCGGATTTCGGTGTGGTGAACCACCAAAATCTAGTCTAACCAATGTAATCACAGATCTTGCCCTGTTTTGATAGCGCCCTTTTAACTCAATACTTCCACTACGCCATATATCCAATAAAAAATTTTCCCTTTTATCTTGTGATGAGAGTGGAAAGGAAAACTTACTTCCCATCCAGGGAAAAATATATTCTTCGTCGTTTGTACGGATTTTTGGCATTGCCAATAAGATATCAGCCTCCATTTGAGTAAGAAACATTTCAGCCATTTTTTTTCTCCTTAGCTCCCGAGACATGAATTCCCCCGTTCAGCAGCTTTGGCAGCAGCGTGTCGCGGAGGGCTGCAAGGGTGCAGGATGCTTGCTTGCCAGCCACGATGCGATTGTACCAAGGCTGACAATGCTCGTTGAAAGCTGCCAAGACTTTATCTGTTGGAATAACTACGGAGAAACGATCTATGTCGCTCTTGCCCAAGTGAATCACGGTGGTTGCTGTCTCTGTTGCTTCAATGTGGGCCAATGGGTTGATAATGCTGTTCCGAACAAACGCGGCCGAATAGCCAGCCTTCGGAATGAACACACACACTCGCTGGTTGAGCCAAGCCTCTGAGCCACCCCAGAGGTAGGCACGAAACTCACCGTCCATACCAACGATGATGTCTCCCGGCTGAACCTTGTAACCCTTCGGGTGCACTTCGGGCGTCCAAATCCCGGGACTCTCGTTGACAAGATCACGAATTCGTATCAGAGGCTCACCTGATTCCTCGATATTGAACTGTGAGGAAGCAAAGGGTGCGCCATAGACGACATCGGTAATTTGGTAGATTGAACCCACTTCCCACCCCTTCGGAATCTTCCCCAGCTCCGACTCTACGAACGAATCCGGGAACAAGTCGGCAATGTGTTTGGGCAAGCCAGTAGTGTAGCCTTTGGTCTTGGCGCGAACGGGATCAAAATCGACGAACCACGACTTGAAGAGGGCCCGGGCTATAGCTTCCAGCGTTTCATTCATCTTGCGGTTCAATTCGATCTTGTCGTCCAGTGTGCCGAGGATATGGCCGATGGTACGTTGCTCTGAAACTGGTGGAATAGGAACCGAAAGGCGTCGGAGATCTGTTTTGTTGAATTTTGGTTGAGCGCTCCCAGATCGGATGCTGTGGAGCAACTCCTGACCAATACTGCTGGTGAGATAATAGTAGAGGAAGTTACGCCGTAGGGTACTCTCATCCTTTGGACGACAGAGGATAGCGTTTGGCCCTAGCGTCATGCGTGTGCTCAGGTTAGGCACACGAAAGACGGTGCCAGCGTTGGCACCAACGTTAGCAATAATGATGTCTCCAGGCGCCAATGAACTCTTGCCAAGAAACTCGTAGGATGCTCTATCCACATAGACAAAGTCTCCAGTCCATCCGGCATTATGATCCACTAACCTAACAAGGACCGCATAGTCGGGTTCGCTTCGGTATGTGACATTGTTTCGGAGGGACTCGAAACTACCGTTCGCAACAAAATCAGTGGTAATAGTCAGATCAGAAAGTCGTTCAATTTTCCACTCACCTGCCATACCCAAGCTCCTTCAGGTTGGCTTCGATGGCGGCGTCAAGCTTTTTTCCTTCGGCCATCTGCTGGCGCAACAAGGTGGTGAGGCGCTTCATCTTCTCGTCGAACGGTTCACCATCATCTTCCACCGCCTCAGCTCCGACATAGCGGCCTGGGGTGAGCACGTGTCCGTGTTTGCGGATCTCTTCGACTTTGGTGGCCTTGCAGAAGCCGGGGATATCTGCATATTCAGCAGCGCCCTTGTCTTCGCGCCAGGCGTGGTAAGTGCCGGCGATCTTTGCGATATCTTCATTCGTCAGATCGCGGTGCACTCTGTCGATCAACGTGCCCAGCTTGCGGGCATCGATAAAGAGGATTTCGCCACGCCGGTCCCGGAAGCGTCCATTCTTCTTGTTGCGGGCAAGAAACCACAAACATACAGGGATCTGCGTCGAGTAGAAGAGCTGACCGGGCATGGCCACCATGCAGTCCACCAGGTCGGCTTCAATGATGTTCTTCCGGATCTCCCCCTCGCCCGACTGGTTGGACGACATGCTGCCATTGGCCAGGACGAAACCAGCCAAACCTGTGTTAGCCAAATGTGAAATGAAGTGCTGCACCCAGGCAAAGTTGGCATTTCCCGCAGGCGGCGCCCCATAAACCCAGCGCTTGTCATCACGTAGCAGGTCGCCGCGCCAGTCGCTATCGTTGAAAGGGGGATTGGCCAGCACAAAATCGGCTTTGAGATCGGCATGACCATCTTTATGGAATGTATCGCCCTGGGCGATCTGGGCATCGATGCCACGGATGGCCAGGTTCATTTTGGCCAAGCGCCAGGTGGTGTAGTTGGACTCCTGACCGTAAATGGAGATGTCGCCGAGCTTGCCGCTGTGGGACTCGATAAACTTCTCGCTGGAGACGAACATGCCGCCTGAACCGCAGCAGGGATCATAAACACGCCCCTTGTAGGGAGAGAGCATTTCGACCAGCACGCGCACCACGCTCCGAGGAGTGTAGAATTGCCCGCCTGATTTGCCTTCGGTGCTAGCAAAACGCGAGAGGAAGTACTCGTATACGCGGCCAAGAGTGTCCTTGGAGCGATCCGCAGGTCCCCCCAAGGCGATATCGCTAACCAGGTTGATGATCTGCCCAAGTCGCTGCTTATCGAGGCCAGGACGGGCGAAATCCTTGGGCAGCACTCCTTTCAAGGAAGGGTTGTCTCGTTCGATTGCAGTCATTGCATCATCGACAAGCTTGCCAATGGTCGGCTGCGGAGCATTGGCCTTCAACTGTTGCCAACGGGCCTCCTTGGGCACCCAGAATATATTAACCGCCTTGAATTCGTCGGGATCTTCCGGATCAGCTCCTTGCGCCTTCTGCGCGGTCAGTTCCGCGTGTTTTGCCTCAAAGGCATCAGAGATATATTTCAGAAAGATCAGGCCCAGGACAACATGCTTGTACTCAGCCGCGTCCATGTTATTGCGCAAGGCATCGGCCGCGGCCCACAGTTTGGCCTCGAAGCCCAGATTTGCTCCGTTTTCTTTTTTCGATTCAGTCTTTTTTACTTTTTTCATGAAAGACCTCACTTATCCTTGAGTTCCAGCAACAATTTGTTTTTTTAATGGAAACGATAAAATTATACTTTCGCTATCAAAAATTGAAATAATTTCAGCAATTTTTCCAAACAAAGGTTCGAATCCTGAAAAATCAACTTTATCAAAATTCTTTTTTCTATTCTTGATATTATCAGCAAAATCATTTTTTGATAAAGCTATACTATTACCTTTTATATCAAAGACCTTTTCGGAAATAATTTTTAGACTTCCTTTTAATTTATTTATACTTGTGCATGATATTTTTTCTGAATAATGCTTGCCCGAAAAAGGATCGAACTCATTGCTTAGAAATAAACGCCTCCCCTTTTCATCACAAGTCATTATATCCATATCTGAGTAATAAAACTCGATACAAATTTCTGAAACATTCTCACGATGAGGAGGTAATGGCAATATCATAGTAAAAACTTTGTTTGCCCTTTCACAATAATCATCATTTTGATTTAATTCATCCAATATTTTTTTATTATCTCTATCAAAAATAAAAATATGTGGGCGATTATTATCAATGGGGCGTTCTTGTTCACCTCTCATTCTTTCTAAAAGCCTTGAATCTCCTAAAGTAACATCCTTCTTGGGAAATTCTAAAGATAAATCCTGATAGAAACCTTTTGACTTAAATGATTCTAAAGCTGCATTAATATGCTTTTTATCAGTCTTCCCTTCCGTATAAATAACTGGAATAGTTTTAGAATAAATAAACTTTTTCATTTTTTTTAACTCAGGTGCGAGCGAATAAAATTTACTCTGCAAATCAATATAGGTTTTACTGGATTTCCCTTTCACCATTCCGATAAAATCTATCTTGCCCTTCATGATTTGTTTAAACAGATCAATGTTTGTTTCTTTGTCGGAATAATCTCTGTCAGGAAATTTATTAAAATAGTTTGTTGATGTCGACTCAATTCCATATTTCTTCCAAGCAAATAGAATTGCGCGAAGCTTTTTTAAGTATTTTCTATTTATATTTGCATATCGATTAACAGTAAGTCCTGTTACCGATTGTCTTTGGTATTTAAATTGCAACCGATTTTTAAATGGATTTATCTCAAATCCGTTAATTTCTATTAACTTACTCAACTCATTTCCTATTTCGGTTTCACCTGATTCAGTTAAATAAGCGATTGGAGAAGGAAATTTTGATCTGTTTGTAGAAAATGTTATATCATCCGCATATCGTGTATAAACACACTGGTTTTCTTTTGCTAGTTTTTTTAAATTTGAATCTAATTTTGCACAAATCATATTAGAAATAATTGGTGAAGTTGGTGCTCCCTGAGGAAGTTTCCCATCATGACAGCATATCTGTGCAAGAATTGTGGAAACATCTTTATTTAAATTATACGGAATTCCCATGAATAATCCGCGTACTCGACCAAAATGAATTGAAGGGGAAAAATCCTTTAAATCTAGATTCAAAACAAAACGCTTTTTTTGATGTGCTCTTGCATTTGATAGAATATTTCTACCTCTAATAAATCCATGAATACAATTTTTTGGTGTAAAAATTAATTCTAAGGCTTTACTCAATTTCCGCTGTAATATTTTAATCGGAGATATTGGAGCAGTGATTTCACGTTTTCCACCTCCCTTTTTTTTAATCATAAAAGTAGAATACTTTTTACTCGGCGAGAGTACATAAAGATGATAATTTAGCTTATTCTTTTCAATTTCAAGTAAATCTGCAATGTCTTTTCTTGAAAATAAACAAGAAAAATCATTTCTTATTTGGATATGGCTTTTTATTAGCTCAATTTCCATTTAACACTCTGTTTTAATAGGGCACTTGCGGAGCAATTCTTGCCTATAGCAAAAGGATTCAAAGCACGGCGCACCTTGCTCACTGGAAAGCTATTACGGGATACATTGTCATACTTGCTGCGTTTACACAGCAAAAGGAAATTGCACTCCGCAAGTGCCCTTTTTTTCATCTTAATATACCCGATAATATCTATGCCATCTTACATTTAGTCCAATAAAATTATTCAGATCATGAAACTGCGCCCAATCGCGCTTGTCGCGGAATTTCAGGATCTCCGAAATTAACTTCTCCAGGTTCCCTCCCTGAATACGAGAACCCATCCCGGCGGAATGCTTGCTTTCTTTCCGAATCATTGAGAACCTTCCCTTGTTACCCAATTCATTACCCGATTCATTCGCTGTTACCCAATTGCCAATGCCCGGTCTTGCGCCAGCGGGCACTCTGTCCGCGGCCCATGTCCCTGCCGAGCAATGAAGCAATCATTCCTCATCCCCGTGCTCGCCCGCTTTTGGTTTCAAGGGCTTTTGTTTTCTCGCCGGCGGCAGATAGTTCTCGGAGGTGATGACCTTTTTTCCGGCTTTCGCTTCCAATTCCAAGCGGGCTTTTTTGGCAATTCTGCCGCCCTTCTTGCCGGCTTCAGCGTTATCCGGCACTCCCGTAGCATTGACGCTCTCGGCGATCTGCCGAGTGGAGAGCTCGGCCAGAGCGGTAAAAATCAGCTCGGCTTCGCTCATGTGATCACGCAGGTTCTGCGTTTTAAGACCTTTGATATCCTTGTGTTTTTTGACCGAAACACCGCTCCATTCTTGATGAATGATATTGGTAAGAAAAGCATATTCGTCCTCTTTGGTTATTTCGTGGTCTTGCCAGTAATCGGTAAGCTTGTTGCGGGTTTCCTGCCCCATCATCCGCTGTTGGATCCACTTTTCGCTTCTGCCGTGCTGCTGCCAGTATTCCCGGGCGCGGTCAAGGGAACGCGAGGGGTCGCTCATATCCTGCAATCGTTCATAACCGACTTTGGCCAGCCACAATTTTATCGGTTCCGCTTTGGGGCTGGGAACAGATTGAATCAGCCGCAACAGTGTCTCGGGATCAGCGGCATCGGTCAAATAATTTTTTCCGTCGGCTGCTGTCATTTTCAGTTGGTGACAATTTGTCACCGACTCACTTCCTTCTTTTTTTAGCCGCTCTTTAAGCTTGTTCCAGTACTTTCTGGCTGTCTGATAGTCGGGCTGCTGCAATAAAACTGCAAGGATATCCACCACCGAGAAATACCAGGTTTCTGCCTGCTCATCGAAATGCCGGCGGATCTTGTAGTTTTCAAAAACAACCAAAGCGTTTTCAGTCAGTGCGATCCTTTTTTTCATACTCTTTATCCGCCTCTCCTATCCCCCCGGCCATAGCTGGTCGATAGAGCTCATCATAATAAACGAGGGGAAAATTGTCAAATGAAAGAGGCTATGGGCGATAGGTAAGAGGCTAAGGGCAATAAGTGATGAGTGATGAGTGATGCGTGATGAGGGAAGAAAAAGATAAAGGCGATAGGCTATAGGTAAGAGGCTAAGGGCAATACGTGATGAGTGATGAGTGATGCGTGATGAGGGAAGAAAAAGATAAAGGCGAGAGGCTATAGGTAAGAGGCTAGGGGCAATTCGTGATGAGTGATGAGTGATGCGTGATGAGGGAAGAAAAAGATAAAGGGAAAGGCAGAGGGAAGAGCGAGGGAAAGGCAAAGGGAAGAATAAGCAGAAAGCGGTCGCTGAGTGCTTTTTCTTACTCAATCTTCCCTCATTCTTCCCTCATTCTTCCCTCTCTCTTCCCTTTCTCTTCCCTTTCTCTTCCCTCGTGCAAAGAAAGCCCAATGACCAAAACGAAGAAAGTGTAAGTGTTAGAAAGAAAACAGGAGAAGTGTAAGTGTTGGCGTTAGAAAGAACAAAGAATGTATAAATGTCAGTGCCGGCAAAGCCTTGGAAGCGCTTTTTTACAATTCAAACTTTTCCAGGCACTCGGCCGGGCTCAAAATCGGCATGTCGCGAAAAGTTTTCAAGGCCAGCAAGTGCTTGTCGCCGCTGACAATGACAGCGGCGCCGGCGGCCAGGGCGCACTCCAGGATGCGGTTATCGGCCGGGTCTTCTTCAAGCAATGATATTTTTTCAACCGGCGCGAAGATTCCGGCCAAGCTTGCGATCTCGCTAACTACCTCGCGGGCCGCGGCAGCGGGCAACTTGAACTTTTTGCCCCTCAAGACTCCTTCGATTTCTTCCAGGATGAATTCGGATGCGGCCAGACGGACTTTTCCGGCCAGGGCGGCCTCGATAATCCGCCGCGGCCTGCCGCCGAAAAGCACCGCCGAAATGTAAACATTGCTGTCCAGGACCAAAAGCGGCGTCATCGCCTGGCGTTCCTGGCGCGCCGTTCACCTACCTCGGCTTCCACATCTTCTTCCTTCAACCCCAAATTCCTGGTTTGTTTGATACCGAAGGCGAAGATCCGCTCCCAGCGCTTTTTCCTGTCAATATAGGCCCTGGCTGCCTCGCGGATCAACTCGGAACGCGAGCGCGATTCGCTGCGGGCGACCTGGTCGATCTCCTCGAGCAGGTCCTCTTTGAATGATATGTTCACCGTGCTGATAGCCATTTTGCCCCCTGCATTGTCTGCCAATATCAATTATATACAAATTTTGTATGTTGTCAACAATGGAAAGGTCCAGGAAAAAGATCTCGGCGGACGGCATAGGGCGGAGGGTAAGAAGGATCAACCGCGTCCTTTGTAGGAATTAAAATTCCAAATCACAAGCATCAAATTCCAAATAAATTCCAATTTCCAAATTCCAATGACCCAAACAAAGAGAACAAGCCATCGTTGATGAGTAGATGAGTTGATAGGACAACCACACTGGGATCGAACCAATACGTTTCTCTTCCCCATCTACTCATTTACCCATCTACCCATCTACTTATTTGTTCGAGGTTCGAAGTTGAATAAAAGCAAGATAATCGATCGTTCCCTAAAATAGTTCCATCGCAGGTCCTAATCAGTAAAGCGTTTTCACCATATATTGACTTTTCTGGAGTGGTAGTAAAATATAGTCGCATGAAGGAAATCCAGCGCGAGATCTATCCCGGCCTGCGGTCATTCCTGAACCGCTATCCGCGAACCCCCCGGGCCTTTGTCATGAATCCGTCCTTGGACGCCGAGGCCACCTGCGGCAAGACCCGGGTTTTCTTCAGGAAGATCGAGGAACTGGGCCGCTTCCAGCGCT
>JALHSV010000557.1 GCA_022865525.1 Thermodesulfovibrionales bacterium | reverse complement strand
CCACAACGTCTGCATCGGCGTCCAAATGCGATCTCGCCACAGGTAGTGCGCTGCAGAGACGACGTCGGAAATGTCCTCGGTACACAGAAACTGGTTGAACAACTCAACTCTTTCAAAGAACTCATCCTTGAGAATCTGATTGAAATACGCTATCTCAGACATAGTGAGCCTCCTTTCGTTTTGGGTCTTTGCTTACAACTACTACAAAACGTTGGAGGCTCCTTTTTTCAAGTCTTTTTTCTATAAGAAATTAGGGCTTATCTTCATGCCATTCGCTGCCTGGGGGGAAATTTGTGCCTCTGGGGCCCCGAACGATTTTTCTCGGTCGTCCGAAACACCGAATGCACCTACCCATTTCCCGGATGAGCCCAAAAAACACTAAAAAGAAACCAAACCATCCCCCACTCGCGCTATATGCCATTGACAGGTAGTGAAATTACCATTACCTGCTTTATCACCAGCAACCGGCAAAAGCCCAAAATCAATCGTTTCCCAAATGCGCTAGATGTCATTGGCAGGTAGTGAGATTACGATTATCCGGAATCCAATATTAAGCACTGAAAAATCGCCCATATTTCGTTCAAAAACGCTAAATTTATCCCATAGGGAAACTAACCCAAATCCTCTCAAAACAATCCAAAACTCCCCGATTTCCACTCAAAATCCCTCTTAATCTCTAATCTTGCTCTTTTCTTCATTCTGAGCGGAGTCGAAGGGCTAATTCTCTTGATGCTGCTGTCTGCAGCATTTTTCGTTCAAAAACGCTCGCTCTTAAAAACAAAAATATAAATTTTAATAAAATTTTATCTCCCTTCTTAATAACAACTTACGAGCATAGAGCCGCGAAAAATAGCAAAATTTTCGACTCAAACGTGCACACTCGTCTAATTATAGAGGGAGTCTTTTTTCCCTCAGCAAGAACAAGGTCAATATATGAAACTCGAATTACCAAAAGTGAATATTCAATCACCCTTCATCCGTCGTCAGTCGTCCGTCTTCCATCTACCGGAATCGGGGGGGCGGGGGAGTTACCAACCATGAGCATCGAGATATGGAAACTGTTTCAGTAGCGAGCTTGCCGCATAATCCCAGATTTCCGTATATTGATTGCGCAGCTTCTGTCTTTCGGCCTCGGAAGGAAACTCCGGCCCCATGAGGTGCTCGACGTACCAACGCATTCTGGCACAATACACCTCGAACAAAGACCTGTCCTTATTCTTCGTCAGACCCTCCCAGCAGGGTGCAAATCCTTCGTGCAGAATCTCTAATCGCTCAGAGTAATGCGAAGCACCCCGATCTAGCTCAACCGCTCTGCGGATAGTCTCTAAATACTCCTGTCTCCAATCTTCAGGCCACTCTCCGGGTGAGCGGGCCATGCAGTCCTCGATGGCTAAAAGTGTTTGTTCCGCCAGAGCGGATTTAGCCGAAGCCATTTTCCAGGCTAATATTGCCGTCAGCAGTGATATGATTATTAAGAATACAAGAACATGATATTTATCCCGCATTTTCAAGACTCCTTTCAACATTCATTT
>JALHSV010000556.1 GCA_022865525.1 Thermodesulfovibrionales bacterium | reverse complement strand
TGGCGGGTGCCCGGCTGAATAAGCAGTGCAGATTGCTGATATCATCCGACAATATGCTCACGCTGAATATTATCCCCAAGAAATTAGTCCCCAAAGACCAGGCATTCTTCTCCTTATATGGTTTTCAACTTTATTACGAATGAACCCAAAAAAGTGAGGGGTGATGGGTGATTGTGCGAAATCAGAGATTCAACGCAAAACGTATCGCGTTACGAATTTCTCCGAGCTTCTCTCTTGATAAAGTCGTGATCAATGATCCTATGTTCGATTTTGAAACCGTCTGTATGTGGTCACAATTAACGGCACAATCATTAAGCATGCCATCCCGGCGGGACAAAAGCACTTCGCTTGGGATGTTGCGAATTGTTGAATTTACCGGGGCAACAGTGACTTCACCCAAATACTCCAGGATGGAATTTCTTGTTAAAATAACTACAGGACGTTTTTTATCGGGATGTTTGAACTTGTACCATCTTACCTCACCACGCTTCATGCATCACCCCACTCCTGTTCTGACTCCCAAACGCTAAATTCCGTTTTGTTAACAGGATGACATCCGTATCCCTTTTTATGTTTATTTTCGAGCATTTTGATATTAACCTGTTTAACGGCATCTTTTAATGCCTTGCGAGCAAAAGCAGACCGGGTAGTTTTTAATTCTTTGACAACCTTATCAACGGTTGCGACTAATTCATCATCTAACGTCATCTGTATTGTTCTCAAGAGATCCTCCCTATAATGTGGATAATTATAGCTATGATAACCAACATTGGATCCTAAGTCAAGTGCGGGATTAACTACAGACAGCTTCTCCAAATCTGCGGTATGGCGATAAGCGTTTCTTTCTGTGAGAAGTTATAAGACCAATCAATTATTTAAAGCCGGCGGATTAATTATGCCGGGTTTTGTAAAAAAGGCTTTTACTTTATAAAGCAAACATTCTTCTCTTTTTTTAAATTGAACCTCTTGTTTAACCTTGAAAATAAGATGACATTAAGTAAAGATGTCTGTAAAATATCTATAATTTATGAGACAATGAGAGAGGCACAGAGACGATTTAGATCCCTGCAGAATGTATTGGAACCTTAATCAACTCCAAGAAGCATTATCAGAAATATGTAGCACCCATAAACTTAGGGAAAAAATACTCATCGTTCCTTCCTTCTCCCAAGGTCATCAAATCACCGAATCATTAGTCAAAAATGGAATCCCATATATAAACCTCAGAATCAAAACCCTCACTTCATTAGCTCATGAGACTGTTGATCTCGATCTTGCCAGGGCGTCAATAAAGTATTTATCCGAAACCTCAACGCTCATTATCATCGAAGATCTCTTCAATCAAATAAGAGAAAAAATGAGTTCTTACTTCCACAAGATGGAACCGAAGGAGGGCATGGTGGATGCTCTCGGAGAGGCTATCACAGAACTAAGGATGAGCGGAATCAATGCTGACAGTCTTACGCCAAAACATTTTGTTAATGAGAAAAAGGGGAAAGAAATCATAGAGCTTTTCAGAAATTATGAGGTGTATTTACACGAAAACCATTATGTGGACAAGCCTGAGATACTCAGAAGAGCTATAGAAAAATTGAAGGCTGATGAAGATGCGGCAGATAATAGACTTTATCTTTTTCTTTCCGACGTTCCCTATTCACCTTTGGAGAAATCATTTATCGATGAGCTTCCTGGTGAAAAGATCGTCCTGCCACATGACGGCGTCCATGGCATTGCCTATCCGCAAAGATTTCTCCAGCCTACGATGGAAAAAGAAGTCACAGAGATAACATCAAATCAAGAAAAGCTTCCCTATCTTTTCGAGCCAGAGAAAGCGCCAGGTGTATTCAAAGACTCAACCATAGAGATATTTCATGCTGTCGGACGGAGAAACGAGATTAGGGAGGTTGTACGGCGCATCATATCTTCAGGAAAAAAGAACGATGAAGTTGAGATTATCCATACCTCCTATGATGACTACGCCCCCATGGTCTATGATCTTGCATGTAAGTTCGGCATTCCTATGACCTTCGAGGAGGGACTTCCCATAACATTCACCCGTCCTGGGAAGGCTGCACTCGGATTCCTCTCATGGATTGAATCAAACTATCAGGCTATAAAATTCAGACAGCTGATCGCCAGTGGTAATGTGGACTTAGAAACTCACGGAGAGAACAAGCTGATTACGCCAGCCATAATGGCCCGAATACTGAGGGAATCACCTATCGGATGGGGCAAAGAACGATACCTTCATATACTTAATAAAATGGTTGAATATTATAAGTCTAAGTATTTGATATATAATTGTAAAAATAGTGATAAAAAAGACTTTTATCAACAGAGAGAAACAAATGCTCGATTTCTCATAACCGTTCTGAAACCCATGCTCGATTCAATACCTGCGGTCGATGCAAAAAAGACGATTGCACTGAAGGATCTGTGCAATTGTGTGCGCGATTTTGTCTCGCAGTATGCCCGTGTTTCAGATGAACTTGATGGAGAAGCAAAGGTAGCAATTAGGGAAAGCCTTGACGAAATCCAGGCCATGACGACGAAAACCATGTCTTTCAATGATGCCCTTAACCAGATAGATCTGACCCTCAGAGACATAAAAGTCGGGCAATCCGGCCCGGCCCCTGGCTGCTTGCACATATCATCGTACTTGAATGGAGGAAGGTCAGGACGTCAGCATACCTTTATCATAGGCTGCGATGCTCAGACGTTCCCGGGGACAGCGATTCAGAATCCCGTGCTGCTTAATGAAGAACTCGAGAAGATCAGTAACAGTCTTCTCACGTCATCCGAATTCCTGAAGGAGAAACTTTACAGGGCTGCTTCACTCCTCTCATCTCTAAGAGGGAACATTACCCTCAGTTTTTCATCTTTTGACGTCATCGAAAACAGGGAATCATTTCCTTCTTCAATACTTCTTCAGGTACACAGGCTGATATCAGGAAACCCTCACGCCAGCTACACCGATTTTATGAAAGATCTCGGTCGTCCCTCAGGCTACATCCCTCCGGGAGTACATCTGGACATGTCAGATTATTGGATAACATCCTTTATCGGAGAACACGGCTTACGAAGACCAGATACTTCTGTCTTCCAATGCTATCCGGGACTTGCAGAGGGTAAAAAAGCTGAGGAAGCAAGAGAGACGGATACAGTGACCGAGTATGATGGAAAACTGCTCACACCGGGGAAAGAACTCGATCCACGGGAAAATACAGGACTCGTCATGTCCGCATCCATGCTGGAGAAGTTTGCAAAATGCCCTTACGAATACTTTCTCTATCATGTGCTAAAAGTGAGGCCATTGGAGGAGATTACCCTTGCCGAGGATACCTGGCTGGACGCAATGCAGAGGGGATCCCTCCTCCATAAGCTCTTCGAAAGATTCATGAGAGAGATAACCGCCAAAAAGGAAAAACCGTCTGTTGCAAAACATACCACTCTTATTGAAACTCTTCTTGAAGAGATCATTCAGGAATTCAGGGATAATATTCCGCCGCCAAGCGAGGCAATCTTTGCACAGGAAAGCAAGATATTGCACAAGGCAGCAGACATATTTTTAAAGACGGAAGAGAACCGATGCGAGAGATACTCCCCTGCCTTCTTTGAGTTTGCCTTCGGCTCAGAAGACGCAGACCCCGATCTCAGAGAACCGGTAAAGATTCCCTTAGGGACGGGAAAGTCATTCAACCTGGCAGGGAGGATAGACAGGATCGATAAGATAACGGAACATGAATGCGCAGTCATCGAT
>JALHSV010000555.1 GCA_022865525.1 Thermodesulfovibrionales bacterium | reverse complement strand
CCGGAACGATAGACTCTTCCCCAGTTCAATTCTCTCACTTTGACTGTGACAGTCTCGCTGTCTCCCTGAGCACCTAAGGGAAGAAGTCCGAGTTCCGAAGGACAATTGCGGAGAATAGTGAAGGCAAGAACCGCCAACCCCAGGGTTATCCCTGCGAAAATAAACCAACACATACGCCATCCGTTCCAGCCGTAAGCTGTGAGCACGTGCGGCACAAGAAGACCCAGGACAATTAACGCTATCGAAGAGCCTGTTACGCCGATCCCTGTGGCCAGACCGGAGCGACGCTGAACAAACCATGCGGCGAGCAGTCCCAGGGCTGGAACATTGCTGGCACCGCTGCCGATACCGGTAAGCGCCCTCCATGCCGCAGCATCGGCAAAACTATTTGCGAGGCCGGTCAGCAGCATGCCTACAGCCGTTACGGTAAGCCCCACGGTTATGACAATCCGGGGACCATAACGTGCCGCAAGGGCTCCTCCAAGAACAGACAAGGCCAGATATCCAATCAGATTGGCTGTGGCAAGGCCGCCGGCCTGGGTGTTGTTGAGTCCCAGCCCCAACTGCATAGCGGGCAGCACCATCGTGTAGCCAAACCTTGCCAATCCCAGAGCACCAAAGATGACAAGAGTCCCTACAGCAAGGATGATCCACGCGTAGTGAAACGGCGCTTTCATGGGTTCAAAGAAAGATTCCGGCCAAGCCGGAATGACAGATTTAAATATCTTAAATAATTTTTAAGATATTGGGACAGTAATAACATATATTTCCTCTATATAGACAGGACATAGTATTTGAGCGGATTTATTTTGCCGATATTCATACAATCCGCATATTGGAAATAAAGAGGCAAAATACCTCGGAGGTCGAAGACCGAGAATGAGTGAAAATACTGTGTTCTGTCTCAAAAAACATTGTATAGAATTATAAAGATTAGAGGCTTCTGTCAGCTGCCTCTGCGAATAATTTCAACTTCTCCATCATTGAGGTGAATTTCTTCGGCGTGAGCGATTGCGGACCATCGGAGAAAGCATGTTCAGGATCAGGATGTACCTCAATGATAAGCCCATCCGCCCCGGCAGCTATTGCAGCAAAGGCCATTGGAGCCACATACTGATAATTTCCTGTGGCATGCGACGGATCTACCACAACGGGCAGATGGGTTTTCTGCTTTAATACCGGTATGGCTGAGAGATCAAGCGTATTGCGGGTTGCAGTCTCAAAGGTTCGTATACCGCGTTCGCAGAGTATTACTGACTGGTTTCCTTCACTCATTATATATTCAGCGCTCATGAGCAGTTCCTGAATGGTCATGGACATGCCCCGTTTTAACAGGACCGGTTTTTTCAGTTGTCCAAGCTTTTTCAGGAGCTCAAAGTTCTGGGCATTTCTTGTTCCTATCTGGAGGATATCTGCATATTCTGCAACAAGCTCGGCGGTTTCAGGATTTACAACCTCGGTAACAATTGGCAAGCCCGTTACTTCCCTGGCATTTGCAAGCAGCCGTAAGCCGTCCTCTTTCATGCCCTGAAAAGCATAGGGAGATGTCCTCGGTTTAAAAGCCCCCCCTCGTAATACTTTCGCACCTGCTTTTTTCACTGCAATTGCAACCTCTATAATCTGCTCCTCGCTTTCCACTGCACACGGTCCTGCAATAATAATGATATCTTTATCACCTATGGCTACATCATCACTGATTTTTATGATGCTCGTCTCTTTTTTTACTTCCCTTGATGCAAGTTTGTAAGGCTTGAGTATAGGGACTACACTTTCGACCCCCTGCATAAATTCGATTGATTGGAGAATCACCTTCCCCCTCTCGTCCCCAACTGCACCTATCACATCTCTTGTTGTTCCATGAATAATATGAGGCTTATATCCGAATTCTTTTATTTTCTTGATAACCTCATCCCTCTCACGTTTTGTTGCGCCTGCTTTCATTACAATGATCATTACAACCTCTCCTTTTCTCTGCCCGGAAAGTAAAAAAGGCTGGGGAACATCCCCCAGCCTTAATTTTTTTCTTTACGCTGTTGATTTAGATTTTAAACTGGAGCTGCCACCGTATGAACTGCCCGTTTTCCGCATCGCCATTATAAAAATCCCCGGGAATAAAGTACTCATACTGTAAAAACGCATCGATATATTTATTGAATTTGTGGGT
>JALHSV010000075.1 GCA_022865525.1 Thermodesulfovibrionales bacterium | reverse complement strand
GTGTTGTCAACGTATCAGGCACTTTTAGGGAATTCCCCGCCGATATCAGAAAAATTGAGTTATCCCTTCAGGGAGATATCGGGCCAGGGGCCACCTCATGGGTCAGCAGATTGATCGATCTCCCGACTGAAATGCAGTTACGCCCTCCCCTAACCGTCACTGATGCAGCCGTCTCGTGGGAAAAAGAAACAAAAACAAAATTTGACGGAAGGTTCGTATTCGGCACGGGAACAGAGGTTTCTCTCAAACTCACAAAAACTCCGGATGAACTGTCAGTGCATGAAATCTCGATCAAAGACAGGGATACGGACGTTACGGCAAATGCCATGCTCAATAAAAAAACGATTGACTTGGTATTTAAAGGAATATTAGCCTCAAGCACCATCAATACCATATTTGCACATGCCATGTCTTCTGATTCTTCACTGAAGGGAGATTTCCTGGCGCATATCCTTTTGAAAGATCCCAAGCAGTCAAGGGTTGAGGGAGTTATAGACGGAAAAAACCTCTCGATTCCCCTGGGACTTACTGTCCCGCTAATCGTGCGAAACATTACTCTTGAGGCAAAGGATGAGAATTTCAGTATCAAGACTGCACAGATCAAGGCAGGAGAGCAAGAAGTGACCCTAACGGGAACTATCAGTACCTCTCCAACGTGGTTCACGGTAAACATGGACCTGACTTCGGACAGCATCGATTTTGAGAAAGTGCAACGCATTGTGCAGAGGAACAAACAAACAGACAGTAAAGGACATCCCGGGTTATTTGACGATATCCCGGTGAAAGGGACACTGAGAGTCCGGTCGGATGCCTTTCAATACCGGCAATTCAAATGGCAACCGTTTCATGCAGACGTATCTTTTGACGGTGACACAATGCATATCAGATCAAAAAAGGCGGCTCTCTGCGGCATCTCCACGACCGGAGACATAGACATCACAGCGGGGGGTGCGGAGATTGATGTCGCATTGTCTGCAAAAAACCTTGAACTTGAGCCGACCATTCTCTGTATTTCGGATAAGAAAGTGGATGTAACCGGCATATTCGACATGAAAGCCGATCTCAAGGCAAGGGGGAAACTCGATACGATTGCGAAATCCTTGAATGGTTCTTTTACTATTTCTGCAAAAAAAGGGAAAATCTTCAAGTCACAGTCGCTCGATAAAACTCTGGATCTTGTAAACGAAACCGAGAACGTAAAGGGAACATTACCCGACCTGAACAAGACGATAATAGACTATCGTGCTTTCACTGCGAGTGGTAAAATTAAAGAACATATAGTAGATGTGGAGCAGGCAACCCTCGATGCTTCAACCTTCGGAATACTTGCTCAGGGACAGGTTGATCTCCGAAACGAGACCCTTGACGTTAACGCTCTCGTAGCCCCGGTGAACAGGGTTCAGCGTATAGTAGGCAAAATCCCTGTTTTAGGACACATATTGGGAGGTAATCTGGTCTCTTTCCCTGTAAAGATCAAAGGGAATCTGTCCGATCCGGAGGTTACCTTCTTATCCCCTTCTGCCATAGGATCTGCTTTCCTCGGAATTATGGAAAGGACCCTTAAACTGCCGATCACTATCATAGAACCTATACTGCCTGCGAAAAAATAAGAGTAACCTCTGCAGACTCTAATCACTTGCCTTTTTCGCCTTCATCCTTCGCCGTACGGGAAAGCTTTACCAACTCCCAGTATGGAGGCGCGTACCCGTGATCAGCCTTGAACTGATCGGCCTTAAGTGAAAGCCGTTCTTTGATGGCTTCGTGTTCTTTATCATAATATTGTGAACGCAATGCTGTAGTTGCAGACATGCCTTCCGGGACTGGCCCCGGTCTACCGAAAAGATTCATGACAGCACTATAGGCCTTTACGACGCGCGCCAGGGGAAGAAGATACCACTGATAAGAAATCTCATCTCCCTTTTCCGCGCCTTCGAGCATCACTTCTGTTACCGCATTGTCATAATGGTCTTGCTTGAGTGTTGCCTGATCGCGCCATTCTGCAACGATCGCAAGCTGAGGGTCGTATTCGAGATCAGAAGGTTCCTGTGTTTCAAAATGGCGTACACCAAAAGCAGCCAGCCATTTTCTCAGTCCCGGGGACGAGATACGAGAGATGCCGGCCCACAGATGGAGGCCGAACTGCTCGTATGCTGCGGATGCAACTTCGGAGCAGAAGAGTTTCGCATGGTCTTTGTAGTTCATCTCAAAATCATAGGGTATATGTCCTTCGTTTGCCCTCTTGTAGGCGAACTCAGCTGCCTTGTGGGGGAGCATAGGGTCATTCACAATCCGGGGGAGGTCTGCCCTGGGTCGGAGGAGCATGACGCGCAATTTCTTGTCCTTCAAATACTGCTCAACCGTTGACACGACAACGCCGATTTCGATATGCGACTCAATGATTTTTGCCTCATGCGTTGCCGGATCTACGTAAACAAATGCGATGTGTGAAAAATTCCCGGGATAATCGCTTCCACGTGCAATCAGTGCAGAGGTGGGAGCTCCACCCCGTGAAACGAGGATATCTCCGCTGTGGATCTTCACATTCCGGACATCTGCC
>JALHSV010000554.1 GCA_022865525.1 Thermodesulfovibrionales bacterium | reverse complement strand
TGAACATATTTTACCGGATCGATCATGCACCGATGATTCTTACGATAAAGAAGGTTACGGTAAAGCAGTCTTTTGAGAATCCTGAACTTTTGAACATTACCCTGATGCTCTCGTTTTTGAAAACAAAGTGAACCCGAATAGAGCAATTGGAAAGGTGTGAGGCAGGCATATGTCCCGAAAAACCTTGATAATGCAGAATTTTGGTATCCTCGATTATCACCGTCATCGCATAAAAATATACAGGTTTATGTTGATAACTTTCCGCCCACAAAGGCGCTGCTATCAAGCTTTTTCTGGCCATATTGCTCCCTGCTTATTTAATCAAATAATTCCCCGAAGCTTAGCTTGGGAGATTCCCATTATTCCCTCCCCCTTGGAGGCTGTGTCGCAATGTCATTCTGAGGCCCAAGCCGAAGAATCTCGGTTTTACAACACATTGATCTTATGAGATTCTTCACTTCGTTCAGAATGACAAATTTACATTTCAAGGTAATTACGACACAGCCTCTTGAGGGGGGAGGGTTAGGGAGAGGGTGTTTGATAGAAATTCTTTTCAACACCCTATTGAAAAAAGTCCTCATGGCGCTTGTTGCGGTCGTAACGGTTATCTGGGGCATATGGATAGCTTTTCCGGTAACGGCGATGCAATCGATCATAGAGGATTCTGTTCATAATCAGAAATTTACCCTTACCGTTGAAGGCCTGAAAAAAGGCATATTTTATCGTTTACATGCTGACAGCATCGTACTGAAGAATTCAGGAGCAGGACTTATTTCATTGAACGCAATTCATGGTACGATAAATCCATTGAGTCTTATCACTTCGGGGATGGATCTATCACTGGATGGCCGTGTCGGCGAAGGGCATTTTTCAGGAGATGCAATCCTTTCGAGAAATATGATCACGGTAAATATCGTTTTTATGCAAGCAAATCTGAGGGATATGCAATTTCTTGAAGTTGCCGGGATACGTGGGACAGGAGATGTCTCAGGAAAATTTACCCTGACTGATCGAAAAGGGCACCTTGAATTTCTTGTGAACGACGCCGGTATTGAGCCTGCGGTTTTTGCCGGTGTTATAGTACCGCTGAATTTTTTCAATACAATAAAGGGTTCTGTTGATATTGAAGGGAATACCTTTGATCTTGCATCCGTCTCTCTGGCGGGCCGGCATATCTTTGCGAGACTGAAAGGTGTTATCAAAGACAATGTCATGGATCTCCACATGGAAGTAATGCCCCAACAATCGTTTCTCGAAAATCCTCTTTTCCTTTCCCAGGTTGAAAGATATCAGGTATCCCCTGGATATTATGTGATCCCGGTAAAGGGCTATCTTGTGTTCTGAGTCATATGATTAAACATATCTCTCTCATCATTATCATCCTGTGCATCCTTTCATGCGGTGGAGAAGCCCGCAAGAAGAATACTGGGCTTGTCTATAAAAACGGGGAGATACTTGTCAAATTCAAATCGAACGTGAACGATATGCAAAAACATACGGCACATCGTATGCTCAAAGCACAGGTGATCAAGAGAGTGAAGCTCGAAGGGCTTGAGAGAATCAAGCTCCCGGATGAGGTCTCTGTTGAAGAGGCTGTCCGGCTCTACAAAGAAAACCCTGATGTCGAATATGCGGAACCAAATTATCTTGTACGAGCTGCTGCTGTCCCTGATGATACCAGATTTAATACACAGTGGTATTTGCAGAACACGGGACAGATGGTGAACGGCATTCTTGGGACTGCTGATGCTGATATTGATGCGCCCGAAGCATGGGATTTAACAAAAGGGACTCCATCTCTCATAGTAGCAGTGATCGATTCCGGGGTGGATAAAAACCACCCGGATATTACAGATAATCTGTCAACGGGGTATGATTTTGTTGACGATGATAATGAACCTGCAGACCTCAACGGGCATGGCACCCATGTAGCAGGTATTATCGGAGCTGTCAGCAATAATGCACGGGGAATCACAGGAATCGCCGGGAATTCAAGGATAATGCCGTTGAGGGCACTTGATCAGAACGGAGAAGGCACTATTGCTGATGTTATCGATGCAATAGCATTTGCCGCAGCGAACAATGGAAAAATCATCAACATGAGTTTCGCCGGTCCTGACTATTCACAGGCTCTGTACAACTCGATCAAGGCCTATCCCGATATCCTTTTTGTCGCTGCAGCCGGTAATGATGGCGTATCTGCAATAGGAGGGAATAGTGATGTGACCCCCCTCTATCCTGCAAGCTTTAATCTCCCCAATATTATCTCAGTTGCTGCAACAGACCAGAACGACAATTTATCAAATTTTTCGAACTATGGGCTTATATCTGTCGATATTGCAGCACCAGGCGAAAACATTTTAAGCACTATCCCATCTTTTATAACAGGAATAACCTACAGCGGTTTGTATAAGGTGATTTATCTGGCATTTGGGTTTGAGGGGATTAATGGCGCTTCCACCCGAAAAGAAGTCATGCAGCGAGTAGGAAGCTTTGCCGGGATCTCTGGAGGAGACAGCATACTCATCATTGACGATGATGGCGGAAGTGCCTATGAAACGTATTATACAGATTCTCTCCAGGCCCTTGGCTATTCATTTGATTCCTATCAAATCGCATTCAACGGTGATGGTCCCGCAGCTGACAGGCTCAAGCAGTACAGTCTTGTCATCTGGTTTACCGGTGACGAATACAGGAATACATTGACCCTGACCGATCAGGACAATCTCCGGTCCTATCTTGACGCGGGTGGCACCCTCTTTATCACCGGCCAGGAAATCGGGTTTGATATCGGTCAAAGCGATTTTTATCAAACCTACCTCCATGCACTTTATGTCTCTGATAATGCAAACGGGAAGTTCCTGACGGGTTCAGATATTTTTAGTGGACTTTCGGTAGACCTTTCTCTGACATCTGGTGATGGTGCCGGCAACCAGCTCTTTGTTGATGCGGTTCTTCCTCTCGGGAGCGCGGCAGCCTTTTCAATTCATTACAATGATGCGTATGAACTTTTTGATGGTACTTCTATGTCAGCAGCGGTAGTCTCAGGTGTTGCTGCCCTTGTTGCTTCATACTACGGAAATTTTAACGCTGAACAGCTGAAGAGTGTGATTCTGCAGTCCGCGGATATCAGGCAATCACTGAAGGGTAAAATACTGACAGGCGGGAGACTTAATGCGTACAGGGCACTCACGTCTCTGCTGCCGCCGTCTGACTGTATCGCCATTGCACAAGCAGGCGGAAAGGTTTTGTTAACATGGGCTGATACGTCAACTGCAGAAGAAGGCTTTATCATAGAAAGAAAAAGATCAGGAGATCGGTTCAGAGAGATAGCTTCGGTTTCCTCAGGCAATACCGCATACACTGATAGTGGTCTTCAAGCCGGAATATTCACCTACAGGGTCAGGGGCTTTATCGATCAAGCTCTTTCTTCATATTCGAATGAGGTATCAGTAACAGTGCAGGATGGAGCAAAAGCTGGTGGAGGCGGTGGTGGCGGGGGGTGTTCATTAGGCAATACGACCAATAGTCAAACTGCAACGGCAGATACCATAGTTCTCTTTGCGCCCCTATTCATCATTTGGCTTTTGAGACGGTATGGGAAATGAATGTTAGCCTGCCTTGATCATACATATTGTGTATGACGGCAGATACAGTATTTTTGCTCATTCTCGGCCCCGATATGCATCGGGACCTCCGAGGTGAATTCTGTCTTCGACACTATTCAAATCCGCTCAAATACAATATCTGCCGTCCCGTTTACCAATGATGGGAGTTAATTCGTTCACGTGAATCCTCGAATCCCTGGACCCTAATTCTGGTATACAAGATTTGCCAAGAAATGGAATAAAACTCCGGGAAGTATGTTATTCGTCTTCATATAAAGCCAGCCCATAATCAATGAAGGGAAAAAGCTGAGGAGAGAAATCCATTCTCCCATGAAAATTACCTTCGGGAGATGGGCAAGAGAAAAAAGCAGGCTTACCAAGAAAACCGCTCTGAAGCTCTTTCCTATCGAGTCTTGCAAGAAACCCCTGAAAAAAAATTCCTCGGGTAAGGAGACGGCGAGAATCTGGAAGATCAAAGCATATAACGTGATCGTTTTCCCGGTCCCTCCGAAGAGCAGATAATACGGCAGGAGAACAATGAGCGATACGACAAGACCTAACGAAAAATCCTGCAGCGAGAATGTCAGTTTGACCCTGTGTCCAACAGCGAACGGGAATATGAGCATCAGAAGCGGTAACAGGCTGAAGTAAGGAGCGCCGGGCTTCATTGCATGCAGGAAGAAAGACAGGCCCAGGACAGAAAGATAAGCGGAAATGATTTTGCTGTTCATTGATTGTCATGATGATGATATGTCTTCTGCCGGAAGTTTGTCAATTCCCGTGTGAGTCCTGTATCGGAGCAACGTTTCGCAGGAACTATGGTATACTTTTATGAACGTATGGCGACCCTCAGATACCTGACGGCAGGTGAATCACACGGTAAGGCCCTCATCGGCATTCTCGAAGGGATTCCATCCGGGCTTTCCCTTTCTGCGGAGGATATCAACAGGGATCTCGGAAGAAGGCAGATGGGCTATGGTCGTGGAGGCAGGATGAAGATCGAGTCCGACCATGCCGAAATCCTTTCGGGTGTGAGGTGGGGAAAGACCATTGGTTCGCCAATAACCCTCCTTATCGAAAATAAAGATTACAGAAACTGGCTTAAGGGTATGTCTCCGTATGCTGAGGATGATGGCTCGATACCTGCGGTGACAAGGCCCAGGCCCGGCCACGCTGACCTGACTGGTGCCATAAAGTATTATCATCATGACATGAGAAATGTCCTTGAACGTTCAAGTGCACGTGAGACGGCCGTGAGGGTTGCTCTCGGTGCAGTAGCAAAAAAATTCCTGCAGGCATTTCATATCACGATCGGCAGCTTTGTCATACAAATAGGAACAATCAGAGTTAAGGGATTAAGGGATAAGAGAGTCAAGGGATCAAGTGAAAGTTCCCGAACCCTTGAATCCATATTCAAGAAAGCTGAGAAGTCTCCTGTTAGGTGCCCGGATGAACAAGCGGCAAAAAAAATGACAACGCTGATTGACAGGATCATGAAATCCGGTGATTCTCTTGGTGGTGTCTTTGAGGTGTTTGCAACCGGCGTCCCGGCAGGACTCGGCAGTTATATCCAATGGGACAGGCGGCTCGACGGCCGGCTTGCGCAGGCATTAATGAGTATTCAAGCGATTAAGGGAGTCGAGGCAGGGCTTGGGTTTGAGATGAGCAGGCGATCCGGATCAGAGGTCATGGATGAAATATTCTATTCTCATCATTACGGCTACTACCGAAAAACAAACAATGCCGGAGGGATGGAGGGTGGGATGACTGATGGCATGCCGATTATTCTAAGGGCAGCCATGAAGCCGATCCCGACATTGAGGCGGGCACTCCGTTCCATTGACATCACGACAAAAAAACCTGTTGAGGCAGCGTATGAACGTTCTGATATATGTGCAGTGCCGGCAGCGGGCGTCATAGGCGAAGCAATGGTTGCGTTAACGATAACTGATGCGTTTCTTGAAAAATTTGGAGGAGACAGCATGAAAGAAATACAACAGCATTATGATTCATACGTCCATCATATCAAGCAATTTTGAGAAAAATGATTTCAATATTGAAAGATATTAAAAGTCATTTGAGATCTTCAAGTCTGTCATTCCGGCTTAGCCGGAATCTTTTTTCAAAACAACCCCCTTTAGCCCCCTTTCCTAAGGGGGAATCAGATGGATTCCCGAAGAGCGGGAATGACAACCATTGGAACAGAGTTCGCTATGAATATAGCTGCTGAAAACTTTATCCCGGTAATAATT